>CAMNJK010000017.1 GCA_946541435.1 uncultured Bacillota bacterium | reverse complement strand
CTGGCCGCCACGCCGTTCACTGTCCTCCGGCCTGCCGCTGATACCGGCCCTCTGCGCCTGAGTTCTTTGCTGATCGCCGGCCCGCGCGCTGACCTGCCTGCTATTGCTGGTGCCGGCCCGCGTGCTGATCTGCCTGTTTGCCCGGACGCCCGGCTTCATTCCCTGCTCTTCCATGCCTTTTTCTCCCCTTTCCGGCTTCAGTTCACGTCGATTCTAATTTTTCTGAAAACCGTCTTTGCTACGAATTCGTAGCACTTTGTAATAAAATCGAAGTGTTTTGTTCTGATTTCAGAGCAGAGGAAAGGGCGGCAGAAAAGTATTTGCAGTCTTGAAAAAAAGCCGGAAAAACAATACACTGTCATTAACGGCAGTACTTCTGAAGCAAAGGCAGGCCAGAACCATGATCCGATCTCTTGGAAACAACAACATCAAACTGCGGGATATCATCAACATCCTGGAAAGCATCAGTGACGCGGTCTTCATCGACAGCGGCCAGGGCATCTGTCTGTGGTGCAACAGCACCTGTGAAGATCTGTATGATATTAAAAAGGAAGAGATTCAGGGAAAGACCGTGGACGAGCTGGAACGGGAGGGTATCTTTTCGCCTTCTGTCACCAAACGGGTCCTTCTGGAAAACCGCGAGCTGACCATCATTCACGAAAACAAAAAAGGCGTCCGTCTTCTGACCACCGGCACTCCCATCTTCGATGCCAGCGGCACCACGCAGCTGATCATTACCACTTCACGGGATATCACCCGGATCACCGCCAAACAGAAGCAAGACTCACTTCCGGAAGTCCCCCTTGGGAATCTGGATGTGCTGGAAATGACCGGAAACGAACTGAACGGCTTCGGCGAACACGACATCGTCGCCTACAGCGAGGCCATGAAAAACGTGATCGCCCTCACCCGCCGTCTCGCCTCCGTCAATACCACCATCCTGATCACAGGTGAATCCGGCGTCGGCAAAGGCCTTCTGGCAAGAACACTGCACAGCGAAGGCTCCCGTTCCAGCCAGCCCTTCGTGACGGTCAACTGCGGCGCCATTCCGGAGAACCTGATCGAATCTGAACTGTTCGGATATGTGGCCGGCGCTTTTACCGGATCCCGCGCCGGAGGCAAACGCGGCTATTTTGAAGCTGCCCAGGGCGGAACCATCTTCCTGGATGAGATCTCTGAGCTTCCCCTGAACCTGCAGGTCAAGTTGCTCCAGGTCATTCAGGAGCGGCAGATCACGCCGGTGGGCGCAGTGGACCCCATTCCCGTGGATGTCCGGATCATCTCCGCCACCAACCGCAATCTGGCGGATCTGGTCCAGGAAGGAAAGTTCCGGGAAGACCTCTACTACCGTCTGAACGTTGTTCCCATCGAGGTCCCCGCCCTGCGGGAAAGAACCGAAGATATCGTTCCCCTGATCCGGCTGAATCTGGCCAGATGCAATCGCAAACTGGATGAGAACAAGTCCATCAGCTCCGATGCCCTGGCCATCCTGCTGAAGTATCCCTGGCCCGGCAATATCCGGGAGCTGCAGAACATCGTGGAAAGGCTGGTCATCACCACCTCTGCGGATACCATCACCGAATCAGATATCTTCATTTTTATTAAGGAGGCCGCCGAGAAGAGCACTGTCCCGCAGCTTGACACATCTCTCTCCGCCGCCCTGGAGGCCACTGAGAAAAAGATCCTGCAGGAAGCAGTGAACCGCTATGGTTCCACCCGGGCCATCGCCAAGGTGCTGCGCATCAGCCAGCCCACCGTGGTCCGGAAGCTGCGCAAGTACGGTCTTCATAAGGGCATCACCACAAGTTGATTCATTTCTGTATCAGCGATTCATTTCTGCATCAGAAGGCAGTTAACCTCATCTAACCGAGCATTCATCACATTTTCGGGTGCTCGGTTTTTTTCTTGCCGTCAGGCCGATTCAATTATGAATCAAACTGGGTGTCAGGGATCCGCCAGCCTTTGCATCCCGGTTCCTGCAGAAGTTCTTCCCTGTCTTAAGCTAAACGTCCGTTAACATTGAAATTGCAACGTTTATAAGCCATCCAAGATCTTTTTCGAAAAAACTTCAACGCATCCTGGCGGTTTTGGCACACCCATTGCATTATCATATACGTGTCCGGCAGGGGACCGCCCCTTCCGGCGAAGAAAGATTGTTCACAAACAAATTTCAATTCATTCAAGGAGGACTTAGAAACATGGCATCTACACCAGAAGAAAGAGCTGCTCGCAGAGAAGAAGCAGCAAAGTACATCGGAGAACTGGTAAAGAAGGCAAGAGTTGCACAGAAGGTCGCTGAGAACTTCACACAGGAAGACGTTGACCTGATCACAGCAGCTGTTACTTACAACCTGACAAAGCCGGAAAAGGCTAAGATGTTCGCAGAAATGCTGGTTGAAGAATCCGGCATGGGTATCGCAGAAGATAAGGTCGGCAAGATCTACGGTAAGGTCTGGGGTTCCTACATCATGATGAAGGACAAGAAGTCCGTAGGTAAGGTTGACGATGCTCCGTCCGGCGGCAAGGGCATCACAGCTTATGCTAAGCCGATGGGCGTTATTGCAGGCATCATGCCGGTAACCAACGGCGAAGCTACACCGATCGTCAAATCCAACATGGCTCTGAAGACAAGAAACGCTATCATCCTGGCACCCCACCCCAAGTGCAAGAAGCTGAACGTCGTCATCGTTGACGAGATCAGAGCGACACTGAAGAAGCTGGGTTATCCGGAAGATCTGGTTCAGACATGTGATCCGGAGCACGTAAATCTGGAAACATCCCAGGAACTGATGAAGCAGGCTGACTTCATCCTGGCTACCGGCGGCGAAGCTCTGGTTGAGACAGCTTACTCCTCCGGCACACCGGCAATCGGCGTTGGCGTTGGTAACTGCGTATCCATCGTTACCGGCAAGACTCCCATGGCAGACGTTGCTGACATGATCGTAAGATCCAAGAAGTATGATAACGCTACATCCTGCTCCACAGAGAACAACATCCTGGTATTCGAAGACTGCTTCGATGAGTTCGTAAAGGAAATGGAAGCTCGCGGCGCTTACATGTGCAACGACGAAGAAAAGGCTAAGCTGCAGAAGACAATGTGGCCCAACACACCGAACGACCACGTACTGAACAGAGCTATCGTTGCTCAGAACGCTGAGAAGATCGCACAGCTGGCAGGCATCGACGTTCCGGCTGGAACAGTTGTCCTGATGGCTATGGAAGAAGGCGCTGGCCTGGATCACCCCTTCGGCGGCGAGAAGCTGTCACCGGTATCCGGCGTACAGAAGGTCAAGGATCTGGACGACGCTATCCGCGTTATGAACCTGTGCCTGGATTATCAGGGCAAGGGCCACAGCTGCGGTATCCACACCAATGATCCGGCTGACGTTGAGAAGCTGGCTATGGCTGCTCCGGTTACCAAGTGCGTTGTTAACCAGCCGCAGTGCCTGACCAACTCCGGTGGCTGGAACACTGGATTCCCGGTATCCATGACTCTGGGCTGCGGAACATGGGGCGGCAACAGCGTATCCCACAACGCAACATACAAAGACCTGCTGAACTACACCTATGTCTCCGAAGAGATTCCGAACTGGAAGCCGGAAAAGGTCGAAGACTTCATCGATGCTGATGTAATCGCTAAGGTCGACGCATAAACAGATTCACTAAGTGTAATTCAATTCACTATCATTTCCCTGATCTGAGGGAGGACCCGTTCCTCCCTCCTATTCAAGGAGAACAAAGGAGATACTAAAAATGTCAGCAATTCAAGAAAAAGATAAGAAATATAACATTCACTCCTGGTCAGCACAGGGCGCTCTGAACCCGATCGTCGTAACAAAGGCAGAAGGCATCTACTTCTGGGACGAGAACGGCAAGAAGTACGCAGACATGTCCTCTCAGCTGGTTAACTCCAACCTGGGACACGGCAACAGGGCGATCATCGACGCTATCTGCGAGCAGGCAAACAAGATCCCGTTCATGGGACCTGCTTTCGCAATGGACTGCAGAGCTGATGCAGCAGAAGCAGTTGTAAACATCTCCGGTTTCCCGGAAGGTTCCAAGGTATTCTTCACCAACGCTGGTGCAGAAGCTAACGAAAACGCTATCAAGATCGCTCGTCAGTACACTGGCAAGCAGAAGATCTTCTCCCAGTACAGATGCTATCACGGTTCTTCCGCCGGCGCTGGCATGCTGACAGGTGAGCCGAGACACTTCTTCAACGAGCCGGGCGGCCCGGGATACGTCAAGTACGATGGACCTTATGCTTACAGAGCTCCGAAGGCCTGCAAGTTCGAAAACGAAGATGACGTTGCTGATTTCTACCTCGAGCTGCTGGAAAACCAGATCCTGTATGAGGGTCCGGATCAGATCGCAGCGATCTGGCTGGAATCCGTCGTTGGATCCAACGGTATCCTGATCGCTCCGGTCAAGTGGTATCAGGGCGTAAGAGCTCTCTGCGACAAGTACAACATCCTGATGGTTGCTGACGAAGTCATGGCTGGATGGTTCAGAACAGGTAAAGCATTCGCTTACATGAACTTTGGCTATCAGCCGGATATGATCACATTCGCTAAGGGCGTTACCTGCGGTTATGTACCTCTCGGCGGCGTTGTCGTTTCTCCGCAGATCGCGAAGTTCTTCGACGACACAGCTCTGGGATGCGGCCTGACCTACTCCGCTCATCCGATGGGCTGCGCAGCAGCAGTTGCTACCATCAAGGAGTACAAGGACAAGAACATCGAAGAGAACATGAAGGCTCCCGCTAAGGTTCTGGCTGACACTCTGGACAGCTTCGTTGAGAAGCACGCATGCGTTGGTGAAGTAAGACACATCGGTCTGTTCTCCGCCATCGAGCTGGTCAAGAGCAAGGAAACCAGAGAGCCCATCGTCCCCTTCGGCAAGGATCCGGAAGGCATCATGAAGAAGATCGTGGGCATGCTGGTTGCAGACGGATTCTGGACATATTCCCACGAGAACATGTTCGTCATCTGCCCGCCGCTGACCATCACTGTTGAAGAGATCACAGAGCAGCTGGCCATCGTCGACAAGGTACTGGATTCCGTCGACAAGATGATCTAAGTCTGACATCTAAGTCCCCTCCCTGCAAAGGCTGGGAATTGGAGCTGCCGCTTTCGCGGCAGCTCTTTTTATGCATAAAAAAAGCGCGCCGGATCCAGCTCTGACGCGCAGTTTCGAAAATTCGATCGTCCTCAGGAGAAGTACCTGAATACGCCCTTGACCTTGCCCAGGATACGGGCATCCTTGACGATGATGGGGCTCATGGCCGCATTCTCCGGCTGCAGCCTGATGTGGTCGTCTTCCCGGTAGAAGGTCTTCACCGTGGCTTCGCTTTCGAAGCCGTCCACCATGGCAACCACGATCTCCCCGTTGCGGGCGGTATTCTGCTGTTCCACCAGGATATAGTCCCCGTCCATGATACCCGCTTCGATCATGCTCTCCCCTCTGACGGTCAGCATGAAATTGGTGCCGCCGTTGACAAAACGCGCGGGGACCGGAAAACTGTCTTCCACATTCTGTTCCGCCAGGATCGGTGTGCCTGCCGCGATCCTTCCCACCACAGGGATCTCCACCACGTCAGCCCGCTCCACCTCCCGGAGATCCGGTTCTGCCGGCGCCGGATTCACAGCGGCGGCTTCCGCTTCCAGAGTCTGGCGGGTGATGCGCTCCTGGGTCTCGGGATCCACGATCATCAGGGCTCTGGGTTTGGAGGGGTCCTTCCTGAGGAAGCCCTGCTTCTCCAGGCTGGCGATGTCCTTGTGGACCGTGGACGTGGATTTGATGTTCAGAGCCGTACATATCTCCCGCACTGTGGGCGGATACCCCTTCTCAATGATTTCGTTCTTCATGAAGTCGAGCACTTTCTGTTCCCGTTCCTTCAGCATCTGTACAGTCTCCTTTCATATTCCGCCGCAACGGAGTCTTCCCAAATTCTTACTCCTGCATCAATTCTATCACAGCAAGGCAAAGGATGCAAACATTTGTTTGCATCCCGTTCGTTTTTTTGTTCTCGTTGTTTGTTCCTGTTCTGTCAGCCGGGTTCTGTCAGCCGAACGCCGCCTGCCGTCATTCCTTCTTCGGCTCCGGCTCTCCCGGCGGCTCCTGCAGATTCAGTTCTTCCTTGATCTGCGTGGTGGAGACTCCTTCCGTCCGGTCCAGATACACCAGCTCACAGTAATCTCTCAGATATTCAAAACGGTCGCTGCCTCTCCAGTCACCGCCCATGACCACGATGTCCACGTCATACTTCTTCACATCGTCGATCTTCTGTTCCCACGTCTCTTCCGGGATCACCAGATCCACATA
This sequence comes from uncultured Bacillota bacterium, assembly GCA_946541435.1. Classification (GTDB taxonomy): domain Bacteria; phylum Bacillota; class Clostridia; order Peptostreptococcales; family Anaerovoracaceae; genus Lentihominibacter. The sequence continues at coordinate 7,357 of CAMNJK010000017.1, read as the reverse complement.
GCGGACAGCTTCCAGCATCTCCTTGCGGGTCTCATAGCTGTGGTAGGCTTTCTTGCCCTTACCGGCGTTGAATTCGTCCGTCGAGATGGCAACGATCAGATAATCCCCCAGCGCTTTTGCCCGCTTCAGCAGACGAATGTGTCCATAATGAAGCAGATCAAAGGTTCCATATGTCAGTACTCGTTTCATTTGGCAGTCTTCCTTTCGTTTTTTTGCTGCGGTTTCCTTTCACCGCATATTGTATAGATCACTATGTATAGTATACAGGAATTCCTGTTATTTCACCATCAGTTTCTGCAGTCCCGCTTCCAGTCCCGTCAGCGTCAGCTCATACATGGGAAAGATGCTCCGGATATCCTGGATGGTGGCCGATCCGTAGGTGTAATCCCAGTCTCTCTCCGCGATGGGATTGAGCCAGATCTGTTTCTTGAACCGCTTCTTGAACTTGTTGAACCATTCCATGCCCGTCTCCCGGTTATAGATGCCGATGATGGCATTGCCTCCCGGCCGGTGCAGTTCAGAGGGCGCCATGGCCGCGTCTCCCACGAAGATCACCTTGTACTCAGCGTCCAGCTTGTGGAAGAGCCAGGTGGTCTCCACAGAGTCCCTGAGTTTGCATCGGGGCGTGGTATACAGCTGATCATAGATGGCGTTGTGGAAGTAATACACCTGCAGGTCCTTGAAGTGATTGGACTTGCTCACCGCCTGGAAAAGCCGGTTGCAGAGCCTGCTGTAGGGCAGCATGGACCCTTCGGAGTCGATCAGCAGCAGCACCTTGACCGTGTTCTTCCTGGGCCGCTCATAGGCCAGGGAAAGCATGCCTGCGTTCTCACAGGTCTCGTCCACCGTCTTGTCCAGATCCAGTTCCTTCTCAACCCCTTCCACCCGGGTGGAATACTGGCGCAGCTTGCGGAAGGCCATCTGGAACTGCCGGATGCCCAGAATGGTATCTTCCCGGAAATCCTTGAAGTTCCGTTCCCCGGCCACCTGCAGAGCTGTCCGGTGCCGGCCCTTGCCGCCCACACGGATGCCGGTGGGGTTGTAGCCGCCCCGGCCCATGGGAGAGGTCCCGCCGGTGCCGATCCAGTAGTTGCCTCCATGGTGTTCTTCCTTCTGTTCCTTGATCCGTTCCTCGAACATCCGCAGAAGCTCCTCCAGCTCCCGGGCGAAGAGTTCCTGGTCCCCGTGGTCGTCCAGAGCCCGCTCCAGCTCACCATGGGCCAGCCAGTCCCAGAATTCCTGCGGCAGCTGCTCCGGCGTCTCGATCCCCCGGAAATACTCCATGAACACCTGGTCAAACTTGTCAAAATCTGATTCTGATTTGATCAGTACGCTGCGGCACAGATGATAGAACCGGGTCAGCGAAGCCTGGGCCAGCCCCATATCCAGCGCCTCCATCAGGGTCATCCACTCATTCAGTGTGACCGGAAGCCCCCGCGCCCGCAGCAGATAAAAGAAATCCAAAAACATTTGCCAGCCTCCGCCTACCAGTGCCGAAGAGAGTAACCCTTCTCCTTGATGTCGTGCATGACTTCGATATCCTCGTTCTTCTTCAGGAGGACGCCCACGAAAGGCATCCGGGAGGACAGATCATCCACGCTGACGCCGCTGACCATCAGGGCCTGGATCCAGTCCAGCAGCTCTGAAGTGCTGGGCTTTTTCTGCAGGTCGTTCATCTTGCGGATCTCGTAGAAGGCTTCCAGGGCGTTGTCGCACAGCTTCTGATCGATGTCTCCGTAATGGACACGGATGATCTCACGCATCTTCTCCTCATCCGGGAAGGCGATGTAATGGAAGATGCACCGGCGCAGGAATGCGTCCGGCAGCTCCTTCTCCGCGTTGGATGTGATGATGACGATGGGACGGTGCTTGGTCTTCACTGTCTCCTTGGTCTCATTGATATAGAATTCCATCTTGTCCAGCTCCCAGAGCAGGTCGTTGGGAAACTCCAGGTCCGCCTTGTCGATCTCATCGATCAGCAGCACTGCCTGCCGGTCGGAGCTGAAGGCTTCACCCAGCTTGCCCAGCCGGATGTACTGTGATATGTCACTGACGTCTCCCTCGCCGAACTGGCTGTCATAGAGACGCTGGACCGTATCGTACATATAGAGGCCGTCCTGGGCCTTGGTGGTGGATTTGATGCTCCAGACGATCAGGGGCATGTCCAGAGACTCTGCGATGGCCTCCGCCAGCATGGTCTTGCCCGTACCCGGTTCACCCTTGATCAGAAGTGGTTTCTGCAGGGCGATGGAGACATTGACCGCGTCCATCAGATCCTGGGTGACCACATAACCGCTGCTTCCGTTGAATTTCTTGTTGCTCATAATATTTTGTATCCTCTCAAATAATTTTGCAAAGGTTGGCCGGTCCCCGTCACAGATTCATGAAGACCGTCGTCAGCACCGGCACCGCCGCAGACAGGATGGCGCCGTTGATGAAGGAATAGACCGCCACATCGCTGCTGGTGGCCCGCTCGATCACAGGAAGGCACACATCCATGGAAGGTGAACCCGGCATGCCGTAACTCTCGATATAGCCGATTTTCTCCGCCACGATGGGAATCAGCAGGATCCCCAGGATCTCCCGGAACACATTGTGCATGAAAGAGATGGCGCTGATCCTGGTAGAGTATTCCGCCAGCATGGCCGGCGCCAGTGAATACCAGGCGAACCCTCCTCCCACACAGAGGGAATCCTTCATACTCAGGGGCAGGATCAATGCTGCGATGGCCGACGCCGCCGCCATGGCCCCCATGGACACGAAGGGAAAGACCAGGACCCGCCATCCGGCGCTGCGGAAATTCTCCGCCAGTGTTCCTTCCGTGCCGATATCGATGCCGATCAGGACCAGAAGGATGCAGAGGCTGATGGTCAGCAGCAGGCCCGTCCATGCCATGAAGCCTGCCGGCAGGATCAGAAGGCCTGCCAGGATACCAATGCCTACGAATATGACGATCAGGATGGTCAGGCGGTTGATGCCGCCGGAAGATTTTTTCGGTTCGTTTCCCGGCGCGCCTGCCTGCCCCCCTGCCTCAGCTGACCTGTGCACGCCGTACCGGGAAAAGCCCAGCAGGCGGCGGGCGATGGAATACGCCGCGCAGGTCACCGCCAGGACGATCAGGGTGTAGGCCAGGGAGATCAGTCCGATGCTGTCCAGGGAGGAGACGATTTCCTCGTTGGCGCCGATCCGGCTTCCCATCAGGAAGACCATGACCACGATCACCACCGTCTGCATCTTCCCCACCCATGGCAGGGACCTTCCTGCTCTTTTCAGTTTTGTTCCGATGAGATATCCGGCGATGGTGACCGCCAGATACAGGATCAGGTAACTCATGCTTTCATAATGATAACGCCGCCAGCCGGCGGCGTTTTGTTCTTCATGGATATGCTCTGAATGTCGATCTCATCGACCCACCCGCTACTGGATCGGTCTGTAGACGATGGATTTCCTGCAGCTGCCCGGGGACTTCACCTTGCTGGAGTATTTCTCAATGACCCCGTAGGTCTTGCTTACATAGTGGGCATTGGCCACTCTGTTATTGCCGAGGTAGATGGTGATGTGTCCGCCGCCGCTGTTGAAGCGCTGGAAGATCACATCGCCCGGCTGCAGCTGGCTCTCCGTGGCAGCGCCCATATTCAGCCACTTGTCTGTATGGTTCCTGCAGTAGGCCTCCACTTCATCCAGACCCCGCGGGAATCCCTTGTCATATCCGCTGGACCGGATCACGGTGCCCACGAACACATCGCAGGAAGCGCCGGCTCTGCACTGGGCGCTCCAGCCGCTCCGGCTGCCGTATGCCACCGAAAGGGCTTCTGTATAAGCATCCGTACGGATGCCGCTGCCGTATCTGAACTTGCTCCGCGGCGTCCCGTAGGGCCACGCGCAGCGCACCGCCTGATCCACGATCATCTGACCGCCCGGCGGCTGGATGACATCAAAGCTCTGATCATGCAGGGTCTTGGCCGTGCCGTTTTTCAGGGTGACCACGATCTTGTACATGTATTCGCCCTGGGCCAGATCCTCCTGATCGATATCTTCATCGGCTTCCGCCAGATCAAAGGTCATCTTATTCAGATTCGAATTCTTGTATTTGGCACCCTTCACCCAGGTGTTGCTGCCACGGTCCACGATGCCGACGGTGACCTCCTCGATGGTGGTGTTGGATTTGATCCTGCCCTTCAGTTCGAAGCTGTCTCCTTCATGAAGGACCTCGGGAATGTCGTTCTCTGCCACCAGGCGCAGGGACTGGCTGGGCCGGGCCACCGACACTTCCTGGGAAGTTTCCGACGGTACGATCTTGCCGCCGGAGCTTCTGTAGGCGTTGACCTTATAAACATGCTTCTTGCCCACGGACACATCGGTGTCCAGGAAATCCAGCTTGCCCGTGACCCCCAGGGATTTGCCGTCCCGGAAGACCACATATCCGTCCGCGCCGTCCACAGCGTCGATGCTGAGATAGACGCCTTCGCCCGCGGCCTCCGCCGTCAGGACCGGCTTCTCCAGGGAGGGCACCGCAGAGATCCTGGGGCTCTTAAAGCTTCGTCTTCCGTCGTTGACGGCCCGGATCTTGTACCACAGGGCCTTGCCGGTCTGCAGTCTCTTGTCTGTATAGGTGTTTTCCGTCACGGTCCCGATCTCCCGGTAAAATCCGTACTTGCTGCCGGACCGGTAAATGATGTAGGACCGGGCGTTCTCCGACGGTTTCCAGGTGAGTGTCACCGAGTCGTAGGCGCCGGTGGCCTTGATCACCGTGACGCGCTCCGGCTTCTTGGCCAGAGCGGATGCAGTCTCAGGAACAGCAAAAGTACTGACACACAGAAGTGCCAGTACGATCACAAATATCCTACTGATCAACCGGATGTTATTCTTCATGTTCCTATCCCAATGTGCCTCTAGTGCCTTTGACGGAATCAGTCCGCCCCTGTTCTTCTTCTACCCCTTATAAGACACCCTAATTATATATGATTCCAAACCCATTGACAACTACGATTCATGCCAAAACAGGTGACTTTTTGCCAGATATGACAGGCCTGCAGATGAAATAAGCGCCCGCTCTTCCCCGGCCTGCAAGGCTCCGGAAAATCGGGCGCTTCTGTTCTTTATTTACCTTTCAGAATCGAAGGCGGTCCTTATTTGGATGGCCGGAAGACATAGGACTCGATCATCTTCCGTCCGCCGCCGGCATGGCGGATCAGACCGCCGGCACCTTCGATGATGCCGTATCTTCCGCCGCTGCCGTAGTGGGCGTTGGCCACCTGGCCGCCTCCCATATAGATCATGATATGGCCGTACCGGGTGCTGCTGCCCTTCCACTTCCAGGTCTGATAGATGATATCACCCTGCTCCAGATCGGAAACGGAGGGAACGCCCTTATAGGTATCCCAGCGGGACGGATTCTTTCTGATGTGAGACACCACTTCATCCAGTCCCCGGGGGAAATACCGGTCATATCCGCTGGCACGCACGCAGGTGCCCACGAACACATCGCAGGATGCGCCTGCCTTTGGTTTGGAAGACCAGCTGCTTCTGTTGGGGAAGGCTTCGTTCAGGGCCTCCTTGTACTCCGGTGTGGGGTCGCCGCCGTGGAACTTATAGACACTGGTGGCGGTCCCGTAGGGCCACGCGCACTTCTTGGCCACCTTGCAGATGACGCCTGCGCCGCCGGTCACGTCGATCTCCGGCTCTTCCACTTCAACGATCTCAAATTCCTGCTCCAGCAGGTTCCAGACACTGCCGTTCTCCAGTTTGGCCTGCACCTTATAGGTGTAATTGCCCTGGGGCAGCGCGCCGAACTTCACGCTGGAATCCGCCTGGGATAAGATATCAAAGGTCAGGCTGTTCACCTCAGTATTGCTGTACTTGGTCTTCTTCTTCCACTTGCCTGTCGCCGGATCGATGGCGCCCAGCTTGACCGTCTTGATGGTCATGTTGGAAACGATCTTTCCCTTGATGGTAAAGGGGAAGCCCTCATAGAGCTTGCCCTGGGGCGCCAGCGCGTTCTTCAGCTTCACGAAGACTGCCGGACGTTTGGCTGCCGCTGCTGCGGATTTCTCCGACAGGACCCTGCCGGACCCCACATTGCGGTAGGCTTCCGCCGTATACTGGTACTCCACCTCATCCTCTGCGGCCGCGTCATGGTAACTGAGCTCCGCCTGGTCCGCCACCTGCTGACCGTCCCGGTAGATCACGTATCCGTCGGCGCCATCCACCGGCTGGATGGTCAGATAGTTCCCGTACACATCCGGCGCCGGATCTGCGGATACCACCGGCGTCGTCAGAGACGGCGTCACGGAGACGGGCTTGCTTTTCTTACCGGTCCTGCCGGCCTTGAAGGCGCTGACCTTGTACCAGACCTGGGTACCGGTATCCAGACCCGTGTCCATGTAGCTGTTCTTCTTCACCCTGGCGATCTCGGTGTAACCGCTGCCCTTCTTCAGGCTCCGGTAGACCACATAGGTCGTCTTCCTGACCTTGTGCCACTTGAGCGTCGCCGTATCGTAAGTTGAGCCTGAAACCCTGAGATCCGACACCTTGTCCGGCCGTTTGACCTTGGACTTGGCCGCCGCTGTCTCAGGCATGCTGAAAGAAACCGCCGCCAGCAGGGCCAGCGTCAGTACCAGGAACAGCACACTTCTTCTTCTCGTCTTTGGATCCATAAACTCCCCTTCTATAATTTCTGTAATGATTTACTGATTATTCCATATTTAAAAGTTATTTTATCCCCCAAATACTGGTATTGCAACAGTTTCAGCCTTTTTTGCAAGCAAAAGCAGGCCAAATCCGGCCTGCTTTTTTACTGTTTTTTACATTTTTTGATTTTTTCCACGATACCATGCGTCACGCCGCCGCCGGGTCCACCAAATGTAGAGGGCGACATAACACCATTTTATCGGTCATCGTTTTTGTCACCGGTTTCCGTACATTTTCTCGTAATACTGCTGGTAATCACCGCTGATGATGTTCTCCCACCAGGACCGGTTCTCAAGATACCAGTCGATGGTCTGCCGGATCCCGTCGTCAAACTTCGTCGTTGGCAGCCAGCCCAGCTCCCGGTTGATCTTGGCCGGGTCGATGGCATAGCGCAGGTCGTGTCCCTTGCGGTCGCCCACGAAGGTGATCAGGCTCTCCGGCTTGCCCAGCTGCCGGAGAATGGTCTTCACCACTTCCAGATTGGTCTTCTCGTTGTGTCCGCCGATGTTGTAGACCTGACCCACCCTGCCTTTGCGAATGATCAGATCGATGGCCCGGCAGTGGTCCTCCACATACAGCCAGTCCCGCACGTTCTCCCCGGTGCCGTAGACCGGCAGGGGCTTGTCGTTCAGGGCGTTGGCGATCATCAGGGGGATCAGCTTCTCCG
>CAMNJK010000016.1 GCA_946541435.1 uncultured Bacillota bacterium | reverse complement strand
CTTACTGCGCCATATAGCGTTCGATGGCCTCCTGGGACCTCTGACGCTTTTTCTCCATTTCTTCCTCCAGCATCATGTCCTTGACCTTCATCAGACGGGTCAGGTTTCCACGCTCGTCCTCGTCCAGTTTCATCCGGATGTAGCGGATGGTGACCTCCAGCTGCGGGATCATGACGTATTCCAGCGCGTTTACACGACGACGGGTCTTTTCCAGTTCCGCGGCCAGCAGGGACGTCTGCTTCTCACTGGCTGCCAGCTGCAGCATCAGCGGGAAGATCTCCGACAGATAGGAGATGGCGTTGTCCAGCTCGCCGGTGGTCCGGACGAATCCGTAAGGATAGATGTCTGATTCGTCGGAAGCGGTGGTGGTAAAGGAGAAGTCCGGCACATCGACACTCATGATGTTCTTTGTTTTGACCTCCAGATTGACGCCCTGCTTGGGAAGCATGAGGGATTCCTCCATGACCTCCGCGCTCATGACGGCCGAAGCTTTGGTGAAGTTCTCGTAGACGTCCTTGAGTTTCCGCTCCACCTCCTGGCGGAGACGGCCGTTTTCACGGGCCTGTTCCAGAAACTCTTTCATCAGCTCGTCACGCTTGTCCTTCAGGAGCTTATGACCCCGAACGGCAGTCTTATGACGCCGTTTGAGCTGCGTCAGCATCATTCTGGTAGGATTGACATTCATACGTTCCATATAAGATACCTGCCTATCCTAAGTACTTCTCGATATACTCGTCCTTGATTCTCTTCAGCTCTGTCTTCGGCAGCATGCTCAGCAGTTTCCAGCCGAGATCCAGCGTTTCGAAGATGCTGCGGTCTGTGTCGTAGCCCTGGCTGACATACTGGCGCTCGAACTCCTCACTGAACTTGGCGTACTGCAGGTCAGTCTCAGTCAGCGCGGCCTCGCCCAGGATCGACATGAGTTCCAGGTTGGACTTGCCCTGGGCGTAAGCAGCGAAGAGCTGGTTCATGGTGTCCGCGTGGTCCTCACGGGTCTTGCCGGTACCGATACCCTTGTCCTTCAGACGGGACAGGGAGGGCAGTACGTCGATGGGCGGTCTCACGCCCTTACGGTACAGGTCTCTGGACAGGATGATCTGTCCTTCGGTGATGTATCCGGTCAGGTCCGGGATCGGGTGGGTGATGTCGTCCTCCGGCATGGTCAGGATCGGGATCAGTGTGATGGATCCGGCCTTGCCCTTCTGACGTCCGGCACGCTCATACATGGTGGCCAGGTCAGTGTACAGATAACCCGGGTATCCTCTTCTGCCCGGTACTTCCTTACGGGCGGCGGATACTTCACGCAGCGCCTCCGCGTAGTTGGTGATGTCGGTGAGGATGACCAGTACGTGCATGTCCAGGTCAAATGCCAGGTATTCAGCCGCGGTCAGGGCCATCTTCGGTGTGGCGATACGCTCGACCGCCGGGTCGTTTGCCAGGTTCAGGAACATGACCGTACGGTCGATGGCGCCTGTTCTTCTGAAGTCGGAAGCGAAGAAGTCCGCTTCTTCGTAGGTGATACCGATGGCTGCGAATACGACGGCGAAGTTGCTTCCGTCATCTCCCAGTACCTTGGCCTGACGGGCGATCTGGGATGCCAGCTCTGCGTGGGGCAGGCCGGATCCGGAGAAGATCGGCAGCTTCTGACCACGAACCAGGGTGTTCAGTCCGTCGATGGCGGATACGCCGGTCTGGATGAATTCCGCCGGGTAGTCTCTGGCAGCCGGGTTCATGGGCAGGCCATTGATGTTGAGCTTCTTTTCCGCGATGATCGGCGCGCCGCCGTCCGCGGGACGGCCCATGCCGTCAAATACTCTTCCCAGGATCTCCGGGGATACCGCCAGCTCGGTTCCGGTGCCGGAGAATCTGACGGAGCTTTCCTTCAGGTTGATGCCGGCGGAACTCTCGAAGAGCTGTACCAGAGCATCGTTTCCGTCGATTTCCAGGACACGGCAGAGACGTTTCTCTCCGCTGGGCAGTGTGATCTCACCCAGTTCATCAAAGGTAACATTCTCAACGTCCTTGACCAGCATCAGAGGGCCGGCGACCTCTGATATCGTTTTATATTCTTTTATCATTCGTCTTCGTCCTCCTGTGCGATCAGTTCGCTGATCTCGCTTCTCAGTGCGCTGTCGATATTCTTATACGCCTCTTCGATAGCGGACTCTTCAACATACTTGAAACGGCCGATATCTTCTCTGACCTTCATGGTGGCCAGCTTGTTCAGCGCAGCGCCCTTGGTGATCGCGTCCTTCGAGAGTTCGTAGAACGTCAGGATCAGCTTCAGCTGCAGATACTGCTTCTTCATCGATGCGTAGGTATCGATGTCGTGGAAGGCGTTCTGGTGCAGATAGTCCTCACGAATGGACTTGCAGGCCTCCAGCTTGATACGGTCTTCGAAGGACAGGGCGTCCACACCGACCAGCTGAACGACTTCTTCCAGTTCCGCTTCTTCCTGCAGGAGACGGATGGCCGTGCTCCTCATCTCGGGGAAGTCTTTGTGTACATTCTCGGCAAACCATGGCGCCAGCCGGTCCACATACAGGGAGTAGCTGTTCAGCCAGTTGATGGCCGGGAAGTGTCTGGCGTGGGCCAGGTTCGCATCCAGTGACCAGAAGACCTTGACGATACGCAGGGTCGCCTGGGATACCGGCTCGGAAATGTCGCCGCCCGGAGGGGATACCGCGCCGATGGCGCTCAGCGCGCCGCTTCTGCCTTCCTGTCCCAGGGAAATGGTCCGGCCTGCGCGTTCATAGAACTGGGCCAGTCTGGATGCCAGGTAAGCCGGGTAACCTTCTTCACCGGGCATTTCCTCCAGACGTCCGGACATTTCACGAAGGGCTTCCGCCCAACGGGATGTGGAGTCAGCCATCAGAGCGACGGAGTAACCCATGTCTCTGAAGTATTCCGCAATGGTGATGCCGGTGTAGATCGAAGCTTCACGAGCCGCTACCGGCATGTCCGATGTGTTTGCGATCAGTACAGTACGCTTCATCAGTGATTCGCCTGAACGGGGGTCCTTCAGTTCCGGGAACTCGTTCAGTACGTCTGTCATCTCGTTTCCACGCTCGCCGCATCCGATGTATACGACGATGTCAGCATCCGCCCACTTGGCCAGCTGGTGCTGTACAACGGTCTTGCCGGAACCGAAGGGTCCGGGTACCGCCGCGACGCCGCCCTTGGCGATGGGGAAGAATGTATCGATGACACGCTGGCCTGTGACCAGCGGCATATCCGGCATCAGTTTCTCTTTGTAGGGACGGGCCACACGGACAGGCCACTTCTGCATCAGCGTCAGTTCCTTCTCTGTGCCGTCTTCCAGTTTCAGTTTGCAGATGGTCTCTTCAACGGTGTATTTTCCGGAAGCGATGGAAACCACCGTTCCCTTGACGCCGTAAGGCACCATGATCTTCTGCTGTACGACTACGGTCTCCTGTACGAAGCCGAGGATGTCACCAGCCTCAAGCTCATCACCGATGGTCGCCCAGGCTTCAAACTCCCATTTCTTTTCCCGATCCAGCGAAGGCGCTTCAACGCCCTTCTGAATGCTGCTGCCGTATTTTTGGAACATGACCTCCAGAGGTCTCTGGATACCGTCATAGATGTTCTCAATCAGGCCGGGGCCCAGTTCTACTGAAAGCGGGGCTCCGGTGGACACCACCGGCGCTCCCGGTCCCAGTCCGGCAGTATCCTCGTAGACCTGAATGGATGCCATGTCCTGACGCATCTCGATGATCTCACCGATCAGTCCCTGATCGCCGACACGGACGACGTCGTACATATCTGCCTCTTCCATTCCCGAGGCCACAACCAGCGGGCCGGAAATTTTTACGATTTTTCCTTGACTCATTTACTCATTACCTCCAAACAGTATGTCCGCTCCAACGGCACGTTTTACTGCTTCCTTTACATTTCTCATCCCGCTTCCCGAAGCTCCGTCCTTGCCGGGAATCACGATGATTGCAGGCAGCCGTTCATCCTTATACCGGTCGATCTCGTTCTCGATCTGGATGGCGAGATCTTCTGTGATGTAAATGATGGCGTAATCATTCTCCGCCAGATTCCTCACAGTCTTCCTGGCTTCCTGACCGTCTTCGGCGGGAAAGACCTCCAGCCCCACGGCCCGGAACCCTACGATGGATTCACGGTCGCCTATGACTCCGATTCTGCTCATAGATATCACATCCTATACATATGCTTGATATGCTGTTTGTTTATACATAAGGTTCCCGCAGGAATTCGATGATCTTTTCCGGCTCGGAGTGGATCTTCAGACCGTTCAGGATGATCCTGAGATTGTCCAGCTCCGTCTCCTTGGCGAACCAGTATCCCGCAATGGGCTCGATTCCTTCGGTGTAGAATTTGGCTTTCTTGTTGACTTCCATGACCGCGTCATCCAGCAGCTTCTCGTACCGGGTAAACTTGCCGGTCTCCTCCAGGATCCGGCCGCCCTCGGCCACCGCCGCCTTGATGTAGGGCTGGTTGATCTTGTCTGCCAGCTGTGTCATGGAATCATCGAAGTTCGACAGGAAGAAATCCTCCTTCAGGAAGCCCTCCGGAAGCATGGCGTTCTTGAAGAATGCCCAGCCTTTGTTCATCTTCCGTACTCTGGCGAAAAGTTTCAGGTTCAGGGTATCGATCCTGGTCCTGACGAATTCAAGAATGAACTCCGAACCGGTCTCCTCCGCCCCGAGGACCAGGTCCTTGTAGCACGCCTTGTCCAGGATCAGGTCGATGGCCTGGGGGTCCTGGGACCTGCCATAGAGGTCTGTGGCCTCCTGGACCGCATCCCGCATGGTGGGCCGCAGACTGGCATAGTTCCGGTCTCTCACCATGGCTACGGTGGTCATCCAGTCGATATCTCCGGTGGAGATCAGCAGATTCTCGTCCGGTGTCCTGCCCATGATCTCTGCCTTCAGGCAGGCCTTGAGATTGTGGTAATCAAAAGGATACAGATAAGGGGCCATCTCTTCACGGCCGGTCATGTTCCTGAAGATCATTTCATAGAGCCATGCCTGCTCCCTGCGGATGAACTCCTCGATGTCGCCTTTGTGCTTTGTCTCTGTCGGATCTCCGTAACCAAACTCCAGCAGCGCGTTATGGGCGGATTCCAGATCGCCCAGATTGGCCAGGCGAATGTAATCCTGCCAGTTCATCAGCTTTGCCTGCTGGCAGCCGATGAACGCGTCTGCGAAGAGATATTCATCTGATTTTCTATCGATCATGTCAGTTCTCCTGATCCTCAAACAATACCGCTGCGACTTCCTGTGTCATTTCGCTTTCGATGGTGTCTCTGACAGCGTCCACGGAAGCGTTGTAATAGGTGCTTCCCTGCTGCAGGATCAGCCCGCCGCTGATGTTCTTCACCTCATCTGAGATGGAGAACTCGCTGCCCGCGATCTCCCCGGCCAGCTTTTGCAGAAGCTTCGGGCCGATGGCAGCGTCCCGGCGGGAAAGAATGATCTGTCCCTTCTTCAGTCCGGACGCCTTCACGATCCCGGTCAGGAAATCGAGGTAGTCTTTTTCTTCCATTAAAGCAATTTTTTCCAATGCCGCGTCGAAACACTCGCGGATCATGACCTGCTTACTGTTCAGCAGGTAGTTCTTGCCGTCGATCACCGCGACGGAACGTCTGCTGGTGACCTGTTTGTCACGGTCTTCCTTTCCGCGTTCGCCTGCGTCTTTGATCATGGCATCGGCCTTCTTTTGCGCCTTCTCCACGATGTCCCAGGCTTTTTTCTTAGCGTCTCCTGTGATGACATCGGCCTGTGCCTTAGCATCCTGCTCGATTTTCGCAGTGATTTTTTCTATACTCATAGCATCACATCCTTTTCCTGATCTCTGTTTTTATACTCCGCTGTTGAAGAGGATCAGGATGGAGATCAGCAGTCCGAAGATCGCATAGGTCTCTACCATAGCAGCGTAGATGATGCCCTTAGCCATCTGATCCGGGCGCTTGCCCATCAGCATGATGCCGGCTGCAGCAGCCTTGCCCTGTCCGACACCGGACCATACGCCGATCAGGCCCACCGGGATTCCGGATGCCAGGATGATCCAGCCCTGTTCCGGGGAAACATCCATCGCGCCCTGGAAGAATCCAACTCTCGCGAAGATCAGGAAGGCCATCAGAAGTCCGTAGATACCCTGTGTGCCCGGCAGCGCCTGCATCAGAAGGGTACGTCCGAATTTCTTCGGATCCTCTGCCAGAACGCCTGAGGCTGCCTGTCCGGCGATACCAACGCCCAGGCCGGATCCGATACCCGCCAGTGCCGCGATCGCCGCTCCGATAATTGCCAATGCATTTCCAGTAATCATTATAATTTACCTCCGTAATCAATAGATTGTCTTATTCATCCCGAACCTGCAAAAGCTGGCCGGGCAGGGGTCTTATTCTTCCGTTCCTACCGCTCGTTATCGATACGCACGTACTTGGTATCCTGGGTAAACGGCTGGAACGGTTCTCCGCCGTCTTCGTAGAATTTTCCGAAGAACTCTACGAACTGAAGTCTGCTGGAGTGGACGAACGCGCCGAGGACATTGATGGCCATACTGAACGTATGTCCGAAAATGCCGATGACGATCAGGGCGATGGCGCCCTTGACGCCGGTTCCTGCCATGGAGCCCAGCAGATTGACAACGCTGGCGATAACACCGGTTGCCAGACCCAGCGCCAGAAGTCTCGCGTAGGACAGGATGTCCGAGATCCAGCTTGTGATCCCATAGACGTTGGACAGACCGCCGGTCACCTTGCCGATGCCCTTGTTGTGTCTGCCGCCGGTCAGGAGCAGCACCACCATGCCGCCGACGAACAGGATCATGCCGATCTTCGGCGCAGCCGGGGAAATGGATCCGCCGGCCAGCCAGCAGGCTCCGCCGACGATGACGATCATCCAGATCAGATCGTCAAAGATGGCATCCCAGAAATGACCGCGCTTGATCTTCATGTACATGTCGATGCCCATCGCAGTGAAGAGATGGATGACACCGAATACCAGCGACCAGATCAGAAGCTTGGTGGGATCCTCCATGGGATCGAACCAGACAGGCTGTATGTCGATGGTCTTGCCCATGACCGTACTTGCCCAGACCTCGATCAGGTCCCCGAAATATCCGCCGAACATAACACCCCAGAATATGGTGAATACGCCGCATATGGCGAACATGGAGATCATCTTCTTCATGGTCCCTTCCAGCGGGTACTTCTTCAGGATAATGAAGCAGGCCACTGCCAGAACCAGCCCGTATCCGGCGTCACTGAGCATGAGGCCGAAGAAGAAGGCATAGAACCAGGCGAAGATATTGGTCGGGTCGAATCCTCTGTAATCCGGCAGAGAATACATCTCCGTAATGGCGGAGAACGGATTGGCGAACTTCGTGGTGTTCAGGAGCACCGGCGGGGTTTCGTCCTCGTTCGGATCTCTGAACTCGTAGTAGCAGCCCTCATCCTCCAGGATCTTGGTCACCCGTTCGATCACGGTTTCCGGGATCCAGCCTTCCAGGTAGAAGGTCCGCTTGGTCTTCAGCAGATGGGATTTGACCTTCTGACGGTCTCTCTCCATCGTCAGCTCATCCTGCAGACAGCGCATGTCCGGAAGCATATCCCCGCACTTGGCGATCTCCGCGCGGATCTCTTCGACTTCCTTCTCGTACTCCTTGATCTGCTGGTTGAGGCGTTCATCGTTCTCCTTGGCGGTCCCGTGGAAATCCGTGAACGGCATGGGTGTATAACCCCACATCTTCAGATAGTCGATGTTATTCTGTTCCACATCCCGCTTGGTGGATATGATCACCAGGTAGATCATCTCCCTGTCACGGTTGATCTCCTTCATGATCGTGTTTTCATTGGCTTCCATGACAGCGGCCCTGAGCCCCTCCATGTCTACCGTGATCGGAACGAATCCCAGGTCGAAGTCCACGCACCTGGTTTCCTTCAGATCCAGCGGGAGATCATACTCCAGCCACGGCCGGAGCATCACCAGATTCACATTGATCTTGTTGATCTGCTCCTGCCGGTCGTGCAGCCGGGTATTGAGCCTCAGAATGTATTCCACATTCTTGCTGATCTCCGTTCTGCGTTCGAGAATCTTATTGAATTCCCGTCGTCCCATTTCTCGTCTTGTGGCGAAGAGAGGTTTCTTCAGATCGCAGTTGGCTTCCAGCGTCTCCACCGCCGTGTTCACACGGTTGGCGTAGGCGTCCAGGCTGACTGCCTTCTCCTCATCTCCGTCCCGCTCGCCGAGCCCCTGCATTTCTTCATCCTGCAGCAGCGCGCCGGCGTCATTGATCTGAGCCGCGCCCAGATCCATCAGGCGGGATATGAGGTCCTCCTTCACAGTGTCAAGACCGATAATGGAGAATTTCTTCATATTAACGATTGACACTTGTATTCACGATCCTTTCCGCGATGAGGTCTACAGCCTGCTGCTTCTTTGCGGCAGCTTTCGCTATCATCGCATCACTGTCGGCCTGTGTCTTCTTCATGAACTCATCATATTCCTTGGCCGAGATCTTCTCGCCTTCGGAAATGAATCCATCGTAGATTTCCTTGGCCCTTCCTTCTGCGTCCGTCAGGATCTTCTGTGCCTGAGTCCTGGCTTCTTCCAGAGTCCGTTTGGAACCGGATCTGGCGTCGCGAACCATCTGATCCGCCTTCGCCTCCGTTTCCTGGATCCTGGTGAGTTCATCAATGAACAATAACGTCACCTCCCTTGCTATGATATACCGCGGGACCAAGCGTATCGCTGCTTTCGGTCCGGCGGCATCAGCCTGTGCTGTTGATTCCAGTCCCCTATCACAACCAGTCATAGATGAATCAAACTATCAAATATATCAGATCGATGAATAAAAAACTCAAATTCAAGAAAAGGCTGATATTAATCAATTTTATTATACGACTGGGTTCTTCGGAATTCAACTGTTAAAAAATTAATTAACAGAACATTTAGACTTGCTTTATCGATTTGCCTGATTAAGATGCAAAAGCTGGCCGATCCCGCATTACTTCCTGCGGCGGCGGCCCGGTTTCTCGTCCCCCAGATCTTCCTTGATGATCCGGCGGCCCTTGAGACTGATGTTGTTCTTGCCGGTATCCGTCAGGATAACGCCCACGATCATGGCCGCGATCCCCAGCAGGCCGATCAGCTCTACGAACAGGCCCCGGCTGTAGAGTACAGCCACGATGCCCATGATCCCGCTGACGCTGTACATGAGAAGAACTGCGCGCCGCTGGCCGAAGCCGGCCTTCATGATCTTATGATGGAGATGCTCCTTGTCCGCTGTGCTGATGGACTGATGCCGCGCGGTACGGCGGATGATAGCCATGAGGGTATCGAAGATGGGAAGTCCCAGCACCAGGGCCGGCAGCAGCACCACCATGATGGTGGCCCCCTTGACGGTGCCCTGTACGGAGAAGGCTGCTATGGCAAAGCCCAGCAGCTGGGAGCCGCCGTCTCCCATGAAGATCTTGGCGGGATGGAAGTTATACGGTAAAAATCCCAGGGCTGATCCTGCCACCGCCATCATCAGCATGGTGGGCAGTTCATAGCCGTGGATATAAGCAACATAGGCGATGCAGAGGGCGGAAATGGCCGCGATGCCGGCCGCCAGCCCGTCCAGTCCGTCGATCAGATTGACCGCGTTGGTGATGGCCACCAGCCACAGCACCGTCACCACATAGTCGATGACGTTGCCGAACAGAAGGGGATGGCCGCTGGTAAACAGAAGTTTGATGAAGGTGATCTTCACAAAGGTGATCCTGACACCCAATGCAAAAACCACCGTGGCAGCCGCGATCTGCCCGATGAGCTTCACGATGGGTTTCATCTCCGTCAGATCATCGATGAGTCCGAGGATATAGATCAGGGTGCAGCCGATCATGATCGGCACCACGCCCCGCCCGTGCAGTGTGAACACCGCCAGGGAAACCATCATCCCAACATATATCGCCGCGCCCCCGAACCGGGGCATGGGCTTGCTGTGAACCCGGCGGGCGTCCTTGGGGATGTCCATGGCGCCGATCTTGGGCGCGAACCATACCGCCAGAGGCGTCATGGCCGCTGTGACCAGCGCGGCCAGGATCATCGGACCCCACACCTGTAAACTGATAGCTGTCATAAAGCTTTTATTCCTTTTCCCCCAGCATGACGATCTTCAGACCCGCTTCCCGCAGGATCTGGACCGAAAGCTCATCGGGGTATCCTTCCTTTACCACGATCCGCTCGATCCCCGCGTTGATGATCATCTTCGCGCAGATCACACAGGGCTGATGCGTGATGTAAATGGCGGCGCCTTCGATGCTGTGTCCCAGCGTTGCCGCCTGAATGATGGCGTTCTGTTCCGCATGGAGGGCCCTGCACAGCTCATGCCGCTCGCCGGAGGGAACGCCCAGCTGCTCCCGCAGGCAGCCGCCCCGCTCCGCGCAGTGCTCCAGACCCCGCGGCGCGCCGTTGTATCCGGTGGCGATCACATGCCGGTCCTGGACGATGACCGCGCCCACCTGCCGCCGCAGGCAAGTGGACCGTTTGGCCGTCAGCACGGCAAAATCCATGAAATACTCATCCCAGCTGGGTCTGCTGTCCATGGGTCTTCTCTCCATAGTAAACCTCCGCTAAATATAAGCCGTAGGGCGGCGCGGTATGTCCGGCCACTGTCCGGTCCGCCGCCTCGATCATTTCTTTCATTTCCTCCGGAGCCCTTTTTCCCTGTCCGATCTCCACCAGGGTCCCAGTGATGATCCTGACCATGTTGTACAGGAATCCGTCCCCGCTGACCTCGAACAGGACCTCGTCCGGCTGCAGTCCCAGCCGGGATGCAGATCCCTTCTCCAGGGCCTCCGCCGCCGGGATCACCCGGGCATCGAATATGGTCCGCACGGTGGTCAGCCGCGGATTGCCGCCGGCGCTCTCGAAGCTTTTGAAATCGTGGGTCCCTTTCAAGGCCTCCGCCGCCTGCTGCATGGCGGAGATGTCCAGCCCTGCCCCGGCCTGCTTTTGCGCTGTGAAATACACGTAATTCCGCCGGAATACGTCCGGTCGGGCCGGGCTCATCCGGTAAATGTATTTCTTGCCGGACGCGTCGAACCTGGCGTGAAAGCCCTCGGGTTTTTCCTCCGCCCGCAGGATCCTCACCGGTGACACCGCGTAGGAACCTTCCTCCCTGCCGCAAAGGGCGTTGTTGACCACCCTGGCCAGCCGGTCCGTGGGGATCCCGATATCCGTCCGCATGGTGGCCCGCTGCCCCAGGGCATGAACGCCCGCGTCGGTGCGGCTGGTCCCCTCCAGGCGGATCTCCCTGCGAAAGAGCCGCGACATGGTCTGTTCCAGGAATCCCTGGACTGTGACAGCGCTTGGCTGCCTCTGCCAGCCGTGGAACCGGGACCCGTCGTATGCGATTGTGAGGAGGATATTTTTCATCTAAATATTATACCATCATCGGCCATAGAATGAAAATGTAAAATATTCCGGCACCGGTCAGCCAGGGTCCCAGGGGCTTCATTTCATCCCTGCGGAATCTGCGGCGGGCCAGGCCCTGGGCTGCGTAAACCCCGCTGAGCAGGGACGCCGCCGCCAGCACGAAGATGATCCCTTTGACGCCCAGCCCCAGCCCCATGGCCGCGCAGAGCTTCACATCGCCGAAGCCCATGACCTCCCGCCCGAAGGCCGCCGCCCCCAGGAGCGCCACCATGAGCATGACGCCGCCGCCGATGGCCATCCCGCCCAGGGGCTCCCGCAGAGCCTCGTGGAAGGGGGCGAATCCCAGCCCCGCCAGCCCCAGCATGATCACGAACTGGTCCGGCAGGATCTGGTATTTCAGGTCCGCCAGTCCCAGGATCAGCATGGCCCAGCAGGCCAGCAGCCCCGCCAGGGCGAACTGGCACTGGCTCAGCAGCTGGATCTGTTCCTCCGGCAGTCCGTAGAAGCCTCCCGGCGGATGGTGGATCTCCGCGAACACCAGCCGCACGCAAAGGCAGGCCAGGCCGCCGCTGTAGATCCAGCGCCAGGGCCAGCCTTTGACCCGCTGGATGTGCGGATCCGCCAGTTCCGGCGGCGGCGTCTGCCCGTAGTCGCAGAGCCAGGACGCCGGCATTTTATTGAAGATGTACACCGCCGCCTGCCCGGCCAGAAAACCGAGAACCACCGCGGCGATGGATTTTATCAGGATCGCTGTCATGGTCCGAGTATACCATTATTTTCCTTTTGATGCAATGGCGGACTTTGCTGCCGGATGCCGGCGGGCCATGAAAAATCGCCGCATCAGATGCTCTCTGATACGGCGATCGTGGATCTTCTCTTTATTGAACTGCTGTGCCGCGTATTATGCTGCGGTCGACTGTGCCGCGGCCGGCCCGGTCTTCTGCCTTAGCCCCAGAGTTCCTCGTCGGTGGGAACCGGGTTATTGGGCATGAAGCGAGCGACCCGGGAGACGTTCATCAGGTGGGTGTAGTTCAGGTTCTCACTGATGCTGTTGTGTCCCCAGCTGCCGCATCCCAGTGTGTTGGTGGGGTTCAGGCCGTTGAAGTAGCTGCCGCCGGCGCTGTTGGCGCTGCACTGGTTGATGACGAACCGGGAGACGCACAGGGATTCCGCCACCTTGGCGATGTGGTCCTCGCTGTTGGTGTGGAAGGAAACACTGTGGCCCTTGCCGTCTTTTTCCAGGTTTTCCGCCGCGATCCGGATGGCGTCATCCAGATCCTTGTATTTATAAGCTGCGATGACCGGCGCCATCTTCTCGCCGCCCAGGGAATCGGTCAGGCCGGTGCCCTCAGCCACAGCGACGATGACGGATGTGTCCTCCGGGATCTCGATGCCGGCCAGCTCCGCCACCTTCTGGCAGGACTGTCCCACGGAATGGCGGTTGGTCTTGCCATCCTCGAACAGAGCGCCGCGGACCTTCTCCAGTTCCTCCGGTGTGTCCACGATATATGCCCCGTCTTTGCGGAATTCTTCGATCACCTTGTCAAAGTCCGCTTCCGGCGCGATGACGCTCTGCTCCGCGGAGCAGATGATGCCGTAGTCGTAGGACCGGCCTTTGATGATCTTGGGAACTGCTTCCTTATAATCATATCCCTCATCGATGATGCACTGGACATTGCCGGCGCCCACGCCCAGAGCCGGACGGCCGGAGCTGTAGGCTGCGTTCACCATGCCGGCGCCGCCGGTGGCCACCACCACATCCGCCATGGAGATCAGGTTGCGGGTGTTTTCTCTGGAATGCTGGTCCAGGATCTGGATCAGGTTCTCCGGATAACCCTGGGCCGCCAGCTCAGCATTGATCATCTCCACCGTCTTGGTGCTGCAGCGCACGGATTTGTGGTGGGGTGTGATGATGATGGCGTTGCCGCATTTGAGGGCAAACATGGAATTGCTCATGGGTGTGACGATGGGGTTGGTGCAGGGTGTGATGGCCGCAACGACGCCCACCGGCTTCGCCACTGTGGTGATGCCTGTGGTTTCATCTGTCTCCAGAATGCCCCGGGATTTCTTGCCCCGCAGGTTGTTCCAGACGATGCCCGCCTTCTGCTTGTTCTTGGCGATCTTGTCTTCCACGCGGCCCATACCGGTCTCTTCCACAGCGATCTGCGCCAGATACTCTGCGTTCTCGTATACCACGCGACCGATGATCTGCACCGCCTTGTCCACCTGCTCCTGACTCATCTTCTCAAACGCCTGCTGGGCCTTCCGCGCCCGCTCGATATAACCGGCAATATAAGCCTTGCTGTCCTGTTCCATGTTTCTGTTCCTTCTTTCCTGTTTCTGTCCTGTTTCTTTGTTTTCTTGGTTCTTGATCGGCG
>CAMNJK010000015.1 GCA_946541435.1 uncultured Bacillota bacterium | reverse complement strand
ACCTCCAGCAGGAAATCCCGGGGCATGGCGGAAGTCACCCTGGTGATCGGCAATGAGGACGGCAGTCTTCCCATCGATTACAGAGAAGTGGCCATCACCCGGCGGATGTTCCGGTCCGGGGAGAGTGAATACCATATCAACGGGAACCAGTGCAGGCTGAAGGACGTCCGTGATCTGATCATGGATACCGGCATCGGCGTGGACGGATATTCCCTGATCGGACAGGGAAAGATCGCCGATATCATCAGCAACAAGACCGAAGACCGGCGGGAGATCTTTGAAGAAGCTGCCGGGATCGTCGCCTACCGCACCCGGAAGGCCCAGGCGGAGCGGAAGCTGGCCTCCACCACCGTCAATATGGACCGTGTGAAGGACATCATCGGTGAGATCGAGGGCCGGATCGACGGACTCAGGGAAGACAGCATCAAGGCAAAGGAGTACCTGCAGCTGCGCCAGCGCTACAAGGAGCTGGAGATCAATATCATTCTCAAGAACATTGAGAATCTGGAACTGAAGAACGAATACGCCAAGGACGATCTGGCGGAGCTGGAGCTTTCCCTGACAAAGCTCAGGGAAGAGCGGGCCGGCGCGGAACAGGAGACCGGCGAGCTGACTGAGAAGCGGCAGAACCTGGAGCAGATCGAAGAGGAGACCCGGCAGAAGCTGATGGCGGCCATCGAAGAACTGAACCGGATCGTCAACAAGAGCGAGGTGGACGGAGAACGCCTGACCTCCATCGGACAGAACCAGGAGCGGATCACGGAAGAGCTGCTGCAGCTGGAGGAACGACGGCAGCGGGAAGAGCGGAATCGGGAGACCGTGGCGGAGAGCAAGGCCGCAGTGGACGCGGAGGCGGAAGAATCCCGCAGGGCTTTGGAGGCCAAGGTTGCGGATTACAGTGATATGGCCGCCGAAATGGCAGCTCTCTCCGCGGCGGAAGATGAGTCAAAGAACGAGATGTTCCGCCTGTCCGGCGAGATCACCCGGGCTGAGTCGGAGATCGGCAGCATGGAAATGCTCCAGGAGACCCTGGAGAGACGCCGGGGCGCCCTGCAGGAGGAACAGGAGACCGGCAGCGACGGCAGCCGCAGACAGCAGGAGGAGCTGGAAGAGGCTTCCAGAAAAAAAGAAGAGGCGGCCGCTGAGCTCGAGGCTTCCCGCCGGCGTCAGCAGGAGCTGACAAAAAAGCTGGAAGAGACCCAGAAGGACCGCCGGCAGCTGACAAAGGAACTGGAGGAGATCCGTCTCAATCTGGGACAGATGGCTGCCCGCCGCAGGACCATCGAGGAGATGGAGCACAACTACGAAGGATATAATGCGGCGGTCCGGTATGTGATGAAATCGGATCTCCGGGGGATCCGGGGCGTTGTGGCGGACCTGATCACGGTCCCCAAGGGATATGAGACAGCCATTGAAACGGCGCTGGGCGCGTCCCTGCAGAACATCGTCTGCGATGATGACAGCAGCGCCCGGGAGGCGATCCGCGCCCTCAAGCGCGACCGCGCGGGACGGATGACCTTCCTGCCCCTGTCCTCCATCAGATCTTCCGGCAGAAGAGATGAGGCCCTGGCTTCGGAGACGGGATTCATCGGATTCGGACCGGAATGCGTCGAATGCGATCCGGAATACGATGAGATCATCGAATACCTGCTGGGCAGAGTCGTGGTGGCGGATCACATCGACAACGCCATCCGCATTTCAAAAAAGGCCCGCGGCAGCCGCATCGTGACACTGGACGGCGAGATCATCAATCCCGCCGGCGCCATCACCGGCGGCAGATACCGGAACAAGACCGCGGATATTCTGGAGCGGAAGGCAGAGATCCGTTCCCTGCAGGAGAAGATCACCCGGATGACCTCTGACCGTGACGATAAAACGAAACGGCTCCAGAATATGACGGAGGAGATCGATGCCTTCGGCAGGGAATCCTCCGATCTGGAAGGAAAGATCCGCGCCGGAGAGCGCGCGCTCCTCATGCAGGAAAATGAGATCCGCATGCTGGAAACTGCCCTCAGCGACTTCAGGTCCAGTGAGGAAAAGATTCAGAGAGAACTGGAGAGCATCCGGGAGGAGACCGGACATTCCAGGGAGGTGATCCGGCAGCTGCAGGACAGCATCCGGCAGAACAAGGAAAAACAGGCGGCCCAGGCGGCGCTGAGCGAACAGCATCAGCAGGCCCGGGAGGCCAAACAGGCGGACTTCGACCGGATCAGCGAGGAGATCACCAAGGCCAGGATCGCGGTGACAGCCTGTGAGGAACGGGCTTCCCACGCGGATTATATCCTGAAGACCGCGGCTGAGACACTGATGCAGATCGATCAGGATATCCGTCTGCGCCGGGAGCAGCGGGAAAGCTTCCTCCGGGAAAAGGAGGAGCTGACTTCCGGACACGCGTCCATGGAGGAGCTGATCCGGGAGAAGGAAGAAGCCAAACGCCTCATCGAGGAGTATCTTACCGAGGTTTCGGAAGAGAAGCAGCAGATCAGCAGCAGGCTGAACGAGGCTTCGGCGCAGCGGGACCAGATGGCCGCGCGGATGGAGCAGCTGCAGGATAAGAAGTATGAGCTGGATATCCGCAGGGCCAAGAATGAGACACAGCTGGAGACCTATAAGGACAAGCTGTGGGAGGATTTCGAGGTCTCCTATATCCAGGCCATGGAATTCCGGGCGGAAAAATTCGTCATGTCCTCCGCCATGAAGGAAAACCGGCAGATCAAGGCGCGCATGAAGGAAATGGGCGAGGTCAATGTGGGCGCCATTGAAGAATATGAAACGGTGAAGGAGCGGTACGAGTTCCTGACTGCCCAGCAGGCGGATATCCAGAGCGCCATGGACAGTCTGAACGGGATCATCCGGGAAATGGACCGGACCATCCGGGAGCGTTTCAAGGACAGCTTCGATCAGATCGTGATCAATTTTGAGCAGATGTTCACGGAGCTGTTCGGCGGCGGGCACGCGGAGCTCAGACTCTCCGATGAGAATGATCCGCTGACCTCCGATATCGACATCGTGGCGCAGCCCCCGGGCAAGAAACTGCAGAACATCAATCTGCTGTCCGGCGGAGAGAAGACCCTGACCGCCCTTGCCCTGATGTTCGCGGTCCTGAAGGTCAAGCCCACCCCGTTCTGCATCCTGGACGAGGTGGAAGCGGCGCTGGATGACGCCAACATAGACAGGTTCATCCAGTCTTTGCGCAGATTCGAGGGGATCCAGTTCGCGCTGGTCACCCATCAGAAAGCCACCATGGAGCAGGCGGATGTGCTCTACGGCGTCACCATGCCGGAGAAGGGCGTGTCCAAGGTGCTTTCACTGGACCTGGGCGATACAACTTTTGCAGAGGAGAATTAACTGATGTTAGCAGATAAGAAAAAAGGTTTTTTTGGGAAACTGTCGCAGCGGGTATCCGATGCGCTGATGATGCGGCCCACCATCGATGAAGATTTCTTCGAGGAACTGGAGGAGATCCTGATCACTTCGGACATCGGCATGGAGACCACGGAGAAGATCGTGGAGACCCTGCGCACCGAAGTGCAGAACAACAACATGACCAAACCGGCGGTCATCAAGATCCGTCTGGGGAAGATCATCGCTGACCTGATGGACAAGGGAGAAGGCCAGAAGCTCTGTGATACCTATCCGCTGATCATCCTGATGATCGGCATCAACGGCGGCGGCAAGACCACCACCATCGGCAAGCTGGCCTGGCGCCTGAAAAAGGAAGGAAAGACCGTCATGCTGGCGGCCGCGGATACCTTCCGGGCGGCAGCCGGGGAACAGCTGGCCGTCTGGGGAGAACGGGTCGGCGTCAATGTGATCCGCCACGGTGAGGGCGCGGATCCCTCGGCGGTCATCTATGATGCCATCCAGTCCGCCAAGGCCAAAGGCATCGACGTTCTGATCTGCGATACCGCGGGCCGGCTGCAGAACAAGAAGAATCTGATGGATGAGCTGGCCAAGATGAACCGGGTCATCGGCAGGGAATTCCCCGAGGCGGCCCGTGAAAATCTGCTGGTGCTGGATGCCACCACCGGCAAGAACGCGGTGTCCCAGGTGGAGGAATTCGGACAGACAGCGGGCATCACAGGCATCGTTCTGACAAAACTGGACGGCACGGCCAAGGGCGGCATCGTGATCACCATCGCCGATGAATTCGATATGCCGGTGAAGTTTGTCGGACTGGGTGAAGGCATAGAGGATCTGCAGGAATTTGATGCAGAGGATTTCGCGAAGGGGATTTTTGATGAGTAAACCACTGGTAGCGGTCGTGGGACGGCCGAACGTAGGCAAATCGACATTTTTTAACCGGATCGTGGGACGCAGGGTCTCCATCGTGGAGGATACCCCCGGCGTGACACGGGACAGGATCTATGCCGAGGCAGAATGGTCCGGGGTCCATTTCGCGCTGATCGATACCGGCGGCATTGAGCCCGACAGTGACGACATCATCCTGTCCCAGATGCGGGAACAGGCAGAAGTGGCCATGGAGACGGCGGACGTGATCCTGTTCATGGTGGACGGCAAAGATGGCCTGACCTCTTCCGACAGGGAGGTGGCGGCCATGCTGCGCCGGACCGGACGCAGGGTGGTCCTGGCAGTCAACAAGGTGGACAAGCCGGAGCTGCCGGAGGATTTCTATGACTTTTATGAGCTGGGCCTGGGGGATCCCATTCCCATTTCATCCGCCAACATGCTGAATCTGGGCGACCTGCTGGATGAGATCATCGGCAGCTTCCCGGAAGGCGCGGGAACGGAGGAGGACGAGTCCATCAAGATCGCCATGATCGGCAAGCCGAACGTAGGGAAATCCTCTCTGATCAACCGGCTTCTGGGAGAGAACCGGGTCATCGTTTCGCCCATTGCGGGAACCACCAGGGACTCCATCGACACACCCTTCCGCTTTGAGGGCGAGGATTACCTGCTGATCGATACCGCGGGGATCCGCCGGAAGAGCAAGGTGAACGAGAACATCGAACGGTTCAGCGTGCTCCGGGCCGTGGCGGCCATCGAACGCTGCGATGTCTGTGTGCTGATGATCGATGCCACAGAAGGGATCACCGAACAGGATAAGAAGATCGCCGGGATCGCCCATGAGGCGGGCAAGGGCATCATCATCTGCGTCAACAAATGGGATCTGGTGGACAAGGACACCAATACCATGAATGAGTTCCGCAAGGAGATCGCCAGGGAACTGACCTTCATGTCCTACGCGCCGGCGGTGTTCATTTCCGCCCTGACAGGACAGCGGGCGGCCCAGGTCATCCGGACGGCGAAGGCGGTGGCGGAGAACCGCGCCATGCGGGTCCCCACAGGGCAGCTGAACACGGTCATCACGGATGCCACCATGATGAAGCAGCCCCCTGCGGACAAGGGCAAACGGCTGAAGATCTATTACGTGACCCAGGTGGGCGTGAAACCGCCTCTGTTCTCGTTCAAGATCAACTCCCGGCCCCTCATGCATTTCTCCTACTCCAGATATCTGGAGAACAAGATCCGGGAGGCCTTCGGATTTGAGGGAACATCCCTGAAATTCGTATTCCGGGAGAAGGGAGAGAAGGAAGATGCTTAAGCTGATCCTGGCATATCTGATCGCGTATTTTATCGGCAACATCTCGCCGTCCACCATCATCGGGCGGCGCAGCGGCATCGATATCAAACAGGAGGGCAGCGGCAACGCGGGAACCACCAACGCCCTGCGGGTCCTGGGGAAGAAGGCTGCGGTGATCACCCTGTGCGTGGACGTGCTCAAGGGCGTGGCGGCAGTGCTGATCGGAAGCTTCGCCGCGGGATCCCTGGGGGCCTATGGCTGCGCCCTGTGTGTCATCCTGGGGCATATCTGGCCGATGCTGTATAAGTTTAAGGGCGGCAAGGGGATCGCCACATCCTTCGGCGCGCTGATAGCACTGAATCCGCTGCTGGCGCTGATCGAACTGGGGATCGTCGCAGCAGTGACGCTGCTCAGCAAACGGATGTCGGCAGGATCCATCGCAGGTCTGATCTGCCTGCCGTTTATATGTATATTCATGGAACCGGGGTTCGTTGCGGCCGCAGCGGTGATCTCTGTTATAATGATCATCAAGCACCGGGCGAACATCGTTCGGCTGATCCACGGCGAGGAGCCGAAGCTGAGTTTTCTGGATAAAGACAAAAAGCAAAAGAATGAGGAGGACAACGTATGAAGACGATTGGCGTAATCGGCGCAGGAAGCTGGGGAACTGCGCTGGCAACTGTACTGGCAGGCAAAGGCTGGAATGTCCGCATTTATGATGTGGATGAGCAGCATCTTCGCAGAATGGAGGCCAGCAGGGAGAATACAGATTATCTCCCCGGCGTCGCTCTGGAAGATAATATTACCATCACATACAGCAATGAAGAAGCTCTGAAGGACGCGGACGTGGTGCTGTTCTCAGCGCCGGCGCAGCACTTCAGAAGCGCGGCGGAAGCGGCGAGACCTTTCATTACAGATGAGATGCTGATCATCAACGTGGCCAAGGGCATCGAGCGGGGGACCCATAAGCGGCTGTCCCAGATCGCGGAGGAGTTCTTTGACATGAACAGATATGTGGTGCTCTCCGGACCGTCTCACGCAGAGGAAGTGGGCCGCCGTATGCCCACCACAGTCTCTGTGGCATCCAGAAACCAGGAAGCTGCCGAGGCCATTCAGGACCTCTTCATGACAGACCGGTTCCGTGTATATACCACGGAAGACGTGATCGGCGTGGAACTGGGCGGCGCGCTGAAGAACATCATCGCTCTGGGCGCCGGCATTGCTGACGGCATGGGATTCGGCGACAACGCCAAGGCTGCCCTGATGACCAGAGGCCTTGCGGAGATCATGCGGCTTGGGGAGAAGCTGGGCGCGCATCGTGAGACCTTTGCCGGCCTGACAGGAACAGGCGACCTGATCGTGACCTGCACCAGCATGCACTCCAGAAACCGTCGCTGCGGACTGCTGATCGGTGAAGGCATGAATCCGGAAGACGCTGTCAAAGAAGTCGGTATGGTGGTCGAAGGGATGTATACGGCGGAAGCTGCCTATGAACTGGCCAGGGAAGTGGGTGTGGAGATGCCCATCACCAATGTGATCTACCATGTTACCAGAGGAGAACTGTCCGCTTCGGATGCCATCGAGCAGCTGATGGGCAGAGAGAAGAAGCACGAGCGTGCGTAAGCCCGGAGCATCAATGAAGGAACTGAAAGGGAAAAAATATCATATCATTACCTTCGGCTGTCAGATGAATGAGCACGATTCCGAGACCATCGCGGGTCTGCTGCAGACAGAAGGCTGCAGCGAGGCCGAAGACAGGTCTGACGCGGACATTGTGATCATCAACACCTGCAGCGTCCGGGAAAACGCCGACAAGCGGTTTTTCGGCACCCTGGGACAGCTGAAGAAGCAGAAGGCCATCAAGCCGGGCTTCACGGCATGTGTCTGCGGCTGCATGATGCAGCAGGAGCACATCGTGTCGGCCATCCGACGCCAGTATCCCTGGGTGGATGTGATCTTCGGGACCCACAACATCGATGAGTTCCCGGACATGCTCCTGCAGCTCTACCAGTCCAGGGCAGCTGCTCTGGAGGATGCCGGAAAGACAGCGGGCAATGAAGATCTGATCCCGCTGTCAGACCGGGATTACACCCGGGCCAAGCATGAGATCCGCAGCGCCAGGGAAAGCCGTGTGGAGAGGATCTACGAAGACCGGAAAGAGATCGTGGAGGGCCTTCCGGCCAGACGCCTCTACCGGCACAAGGCATTTGTCAACATCATGTACGGCTGCAACAACTTCTGCACTTACTGTATCGTCCCGTATACCAGAGGCAGGGAAAAGAGCCGTCACCCGGAGGACATCCTGCGGGAGGTGCGGCAGCTGGTGAGCGATGGTGTGAAGGAAGTGACCCTGCTGGGCCAGAACGTGAATTCCTACAGGGGTGTATCCCCGGAGGACGACAGGACCTGGGATTTCGCGGACCTGATCTACGCGCTGAACGAGATCGAAGACCTGGAGCGGATCCGGTTCATGACGTCCCATCCCAAGGATCTGTCAGACAAGCTGATCCAGGCTTTCCGGGACTGCGGGAAACTGTGTCACTACATCCACCTGCCGGTACAGTGCGGGAGCACGGAGATCCTGGGCCGCATGAACCGCAGATATACCCGCGAACACTATCTGGCTCTGGTGAAGAAACTGAGAGAGGCGGTGCCGGACATCACCATCAGTACGGACATCATCGTGGGGTTCCCGGGGGAAACGGAAGAAGACTTCTGTCAGACCCTGGACCTGGTAAAGGAAGTAGAATACGATTCGGCATTTACCTTCCTCTATTCGAAGCGGCATGGCACCCCCGCTGCAGAATATGAGGATCAGATCCCGGAAGAGGTGAAGCACCAGCGGTTCGACCGCCTGGTGGATGCGCTGAACGGGATCAGCCTGCGGAAGAATCAGGCGTATATCGGCCGTACGGAGAAGGTACTGGTGGACAGCATCAGCCGCAAGGGAACCGGAACCCTGAGCGGCAGGACCGACGGATTCAAGCTGGTGGATTTTTCCGGCAGCGAGGATCTGATCGGGAGCACCGTGGACGTGGAGATCACCGAAGGGAAGACCTTCAGCCTGCGCGGCAGACGGAAGTGATCGAAGCGGACAGGTGAGGGGGACAGGATCATGAATATCAAACAAATCGCAAAAACCGCGGGAGTATCCGTCGCCACAGTATCCCGGGTCATGAATCATCCTGAAACAGTGGCCCCGGCGACAAAGGAAAAAATCGAAAAGGTCATGCAGGAAGCCGGTTACACGCCCAACTGGTTTGCGCAGGGACTGAACTTCAACACGACAAAAACCATCGGCCTCGTCATTCCCCACATGCTCAATCCATCCTACATGGAGATCGCCAACGGCGTGGAGGAGGTGGCCCGCATGCGGGGCTATATCACCTTCATGTGCAATGTACAGAAGGACGTCCAGACGGAACGGGAATATATCTCCCAGCTGATCAACCGGCGGGTGGACGGGATCATCCTGATGTTCTCATCCATGGAGAGAGAGTATATGAAGAGGATCCAGAAGGAGAAGATCCCCCTGGTATTCATCGGCGAACACAAGAGCATGCCCAAGATCAGTTCGGTGCAGGTGGACTGCCGGGCAGGCGCTGCCGAGATGATAGCCCATCTGATCGAAGTGGGGCACAGATCCATCGGCTTCCTGCAGGGCCACGATCCGGAGCAGGAATGCCTGCAGCAGCTCACCGGTTACAGGAACCTGCTCAAGGCAAACGGCATCAGGGCGGATGAACAGCTGATCGTGAAAACGGAGAATTCCATCGAGGGCGGATATATCGGCGTGAAGCGTCTCATGGCCGCTGGCAGACCGGACGCAGTCTATGCCACCAGTGATGAGATCGCCTACGGCGCCATGGACGCGCTGAAGGACAGCGGTCTCAGCATTCCCCAGGATATCGCGGTGGTGGGATTCGGCGATGACCGGATGTCCAATCTCATCGAGCCGAAGCTGACCACGGTGGAACTGCCCCTCAGGAAGATGGGGATCTACGGCGCCCGTATCCTGTTCGATATGATCAGCGGCGAGGCAAAGGAAGAACGGCAGATCATTCTTCGCACCAGGATGCGGATCAGGAAATCCTGCGGACACAAGGAGCGGATCGGAGAAATGTTCTAATGGAGCTGCCACGGCGATCCCGAAGGGAGGAGAGACCCATGTTGAGAACCAATTTTCTGGGATTAGAACTGAAAAACCCCGTCATCGTCGCAGCGGGTCCCTGGAACAGGGACGGCGTCAGACTGCGGGAATCCATCGCTGCAGGCGCCGGCGCAGTGGTTACGGAAAGCATCGTCAGTGATACCATGCTGGATGTGGGCCCCAGGATCGCCTGTGACGATAAAGGGGCGCAGAACATCCGTCTGTATAGTGACATCCAGATCGAAGGCTGGGAGCGGGAGATGAAGATCGCCAAATCAGATGGCGGCATCGTCATCGCCAGCATTTCCGCCCATTCTCCCTCGGAACTGGCCTATCTTGCCAGCAAGCTGGAGAAATTCGGGGCGGACGCCATCGAACTGTCCGTGTCCAATCCGATGCTGGAGTCCCTGGAGGTGGTGGCATCCCACGCAGATGTGATCTACGAGATGACAAAGGCCGTCTCGGAAGCGATCCATATCCCGCTGATCGTCAAGCTGTCACAGAACACCACCAACATTTCCAAGGTGGCCAAGGCGGTGCGGGAAGCCGGCGGCTCCGGCGTCAGCGCCATCAATACCGTGCGCGGCATTCTGGATGTGGATCTGGAAGAAGCCAGGCCGACCCTCTCCACCTATGGAGGTATTTCCGGGGACTATATCCGTCCCATGGCGCTGTCATCGGTCGCTACCATTGCCCAGACGGTAGACATCCCCATCTCAGGGATCGGCGGCATCAGTTCTGCCCGTCATGCCCTGGAGTTCCTCATGCTGGGGGCTTCCACGGTCCAGATCGGAACCGCGGTCATGATGCAGGGGAAGCATGTGGTGTCGCAGATCGTGAAGGATATGGATGCCTGGGTCGTAAGCCACGGGATCTCCCGGATCGACGAGATCAGGGGCAGGGCACTGGAGAACCTCAAGTCATTCGATGAGATGCGTTATGAGCCCTTTGTCAGTACCGTGACCGGCGTTCCCTGCAAGGAAAACTGCAGCAGATGCGTGGAGACCTGCATGTACGGAGCCATCACAAAGGCTGGCAATACGGTGCATGTGGACCGGACCAGCTGTACGGGGTGCGGACTCTGCACCTCCATCTGTCCGGAGAAAAAACTGTCCCTGGAACTGTAGGAAGAGACAGACTGAAACCGGTACCGCCATTTCCGGCGGCGGGGGATCAGGCCGGGGCGGATCCGGACCGGAAGGGCATCATAAGTACAAAAGAAATGCAAAAAAAAGAAAGAATAAAAGTGGAAGAAGGACGAAAGTCCTTCTTTTTTTGAAAAAACCGCAAATTTCTATGAAAAGGTCTTGAAATATTCAGAATAATGTTTATAATGAAAGTATGTAATGTAACCGGTTTCACGCCGGGAGAGATAAAATGATTTTCATAATCAAATGAAAAAAGGAGGCTAATGTTATGTATCAGTGTAGTTTAGAGAGAATGTCCGACAAGATCAGAACCTTTGCTAAGTATGGTGACGCAGGTCACGGCGGCATCACAAGATACTCCCTGTCAAAAGAAGCTGACATGGCTAGAGAAGAGTTCAAGAAGAGAATGGAAGCCATCGGCGCTAAGGTCGAGTGCGATGACGTTGCCTGCATGTACGCAACACTGGAAGGCTCCGATCCCAACGCGAAGAGAATCGTTATGGGTTCCCACGTCGACTCCGTTAAGAACGGCGGCAACTACGATGGTATCGAAGGCGTCATGACCGGTATGGAAGTACTGGAGACCATCGCTGCTGAGAACATTCCGCACAAGCACCCGATCACAGCAATGATCTGGACAAACGAAGAAGGATCCCTGTATCCGCCGGCTATGATGGTTTCCGGAATCATCTGCTATGATTATCTGCCGGATTCCCTGAAGCCCAACTTCGAATATGACAAAATGATGGCATCCAAGCCAATGGATGAATCCCCGTTCGCGAACTTCGGTGAAGCGCTGGCAGCAAGCAAGTGGAAAGGCCCGAAGGAAAACAGACTGAGCCCGGACAAGTACTGCGCGATGTTCGAAACTCACCTGGAGCAGGGCCCGATCCTCGAGGACGCCGGCAATGAGATCGGCGCTGTACAGCTGGTTATGGGTATGTTCAACTATGCGATCAGATTCTATGGATTCTCCGCTCACGCAGGTACATTCCCGATGGCGAAGAGACATGATGCTCTGCACGCATGCGCAGACTTCCTGTGCGAGCTGCACAAGAAGTACGATGAGTACAACAAGGAAGTCGTAGCTCAGGGCATGCCGGAATTCGTATTCACCACAGGCGAGATCCAGGCGCATCCCTGCATCCACACAGTAATTCCTGATGAAGTCTATATGTCCCTGGATGTAAGACATCCTGATGACGGCGTCAGAAAACACTGCATGGAGATCCTGAAAGAGCTGGCTGCGAAGGAATGGCAGCAGTGCAAGTGCGAGATCAAGGAACAGTGGGTAAGAGACACCGTTTACTTCGACAAGAGACTGGTCGGCTTCGTAGAAGAATCCATGGATGAGATGAACAAGGAACTCGGAACCAAGTGGCAGAAGATCCTGTCCGGCGCTGGCCACGATGCACAGTTCTGCGCATATGTCATCCCGACAACAATGATCTTCTCCAGAACAGAGAAGGGCCTGTCCCACTGCGAACCGGAGCATGTATCCGATGAGGACTGCACCGCAGCTGCTACAGCAACACTGAACGCAGTACTGAAGTGCGACGCTTCTGACGAGTTTTAATCGCCGGGATCGGCATGGTAATCAAGATCACATCAGAACCTGATCCGTTCTGACAATGTTATTTCCACTGATTTAGAGCGTTTATCGCAGACGATGAAGAAGGAGGAAGTAAATTGAGTAAGATTGCAAAAGGAAAATACACTGCGGAGGCTGTAGCGGGCTTCACTCACAGAACCGCTATGGAAGAAGCAGCGAGATGCCTTCTCTGTCACGATGCACCGTGCAGTAAAGGCTGCCCCGCAGGGACGGATCCGGCGAAATTCATCCGGTCGATTCGTTTCAGAAATGTGAGAGGCGCAGCTGAAACCATCAGAAGCGCCAATGTCCTGGGAGGCAGCTGCGCGAGAGTTTGCCCGTATGACAACCTCTGCGAGGAAGCATGTTC
This sequence comes from uncultured Bacillota bacterium, assembly GCA_946541435.1. Lineage (GTDB taxonomy): Bacteria > Bacillota > Clostridia > Peptostreptococcales > Anaerovoracaceae > Lentihominibacter. The sequence continues at coordinate 1,275 of CAMNJK010000015.1, read as the reverse complement.
CAGATGCGGCATCGACAGACCGATCGAGATCGGCAAGCTGCAGAGATACGCGATCGAACAGGAAAAGATTTTCAAGATGAAGACGCTGGAAGCGCCGAAGGAAAAGAAACCCGGCAAGATCGCATGCGTGGGAGCCGGTCCGGCATCCCTGGCCTGTGCAGCGGAACTGGCGAAGGCCGGTTACAAAGTTACAATTTATGAAAGAGAAGCAAAAGCAGGCGGCGTTCTGACTTACGGCATCACACCGTCCAGACTGCCCCAGGCTGTCGTGGATCACGACATCGCTCAGGTCAAGGGCCTCGGCGTCAAGTTCGTGTTCAACACAGAAGTGAAGGCGGCGGATCTGGAAGGATTCGATGCAGTCTTCATCGGCACCGGTCTCTGGAAGTCCAAGCTGGACATGCATGAGTTCCCGGGCGCTGAGCTGAAGGGCGTCATGTCAGCCATCGACTTCCTGAAGGAAGCCAGAACAAAGAAAAAAGACTTTGATCCCGGCAAGCGGGTCATCGTGGTCGGCGGCGGTGACGTTGCAGTAGACTGCGCTGTAACTGCCAAGCTTCTGGGCGCGGAAGACGTTCGGATCCTCTACAGAAGAACCATCGAAGAAGCGCCTGCGAATATCAATGAATTCCACTATGCATTGTCCCTGGGCATCGGCATCACCACAGGTCTTTATCCGGTGGCTGCCATAGGCACCAAGACAAAGATCAAGAAGGTTGAGGCTGCAGGATTCTATGACAAGGCCGCGAAGGCGGAATTCAGCGCCGACACCCTGGTGTTCGCAACAGGACAGAGCCCTGAAGACATGACAGAGGTCGCTCCGGTGACACTGGATGGACGCAAGGGTCTGATCAAGGCGCCGAAGGGCAAGGCCGGCGGCAAGTTCTTCGCTGCAGGCGATATCGTCAACGGCGGCAAGACTGTCGTCGAAGCGGTTGCCGGAGGCAAGGAGGCTGCAGCAGCCATGATCGAGTATCTTGAGAAGAAGGGGGTGAAATAGAATGGCTAAGAAAGATCTTTCCATCAAATATCTGGGCGTAGATTGCCTGAACCCGTTCTTCCTTTCCTCATCACCGGTCGGCGGCAATTACGACATGGTCGCCAAGTGCTACGAAACAGGATGGGGCGGATGCTTCTTCAAGACGGTCGGTGTATTCGTAGCGGATGAATGTTCGCCGCGTTTCGACCAGACCAACAAGGAAGGCCTTCCCTGGGTCGGATTCAAGAACATGGAGCAGATCTCCGACAAACCGACGGAGCTGAACTTCGAATACA
>CAMNJK010000014.1 GCA_946541435.1 uncultured Bacillota bacterium | reverse complement strand
ATGCCACGGCGCTGACGGAAGCCGGTTATGTGGGCGAGGACGTGGAGAACATCCTGCTGAAGCTGATCCAGGCGGCGGACTGGGACATCGAACGGGCCCAGCGGGGCATCATCTATGTGGACGAGATCGATAAGATCGCCCGCAAATCCGAAAATCCATCCATCACCAGAGACGTCAGCGGAGAGGGTGTCCAGCAGGCTCTGCTGAAGATCATCGAAGGCACCGTTGCCAATGTACCGCCTCAGGGCGGACGCAAGCATCCCCACCAGGACTTCATTCCTTTTGATACCACCAATGTGCTGTTCATCTGCGGCGGCGCTTTCGGCGGGATCGAAAAGGTGATCCAGAAGAGGATCGGCGAGAAGGTGATCGGATTCAACTCCAATGTGGAGAGCAATAAAATCGAAACAAAAGAGCTGCTGCAGCACGCGCAGCCGGAGGACCTGCTGAAGTACGGACTGATCCCCGAGATCATCGGAAGACTTCCGGTCCTGGTGACCCTGGAGGAACTCTCCAGGGAAGCTCTGATGGATATCCTGACCAAGCCGAAGAACGCTCTGGTCAAACAGTACAGGAAACTTCTGGCCATGGACCATGTGGATCTGACCCTGACGGACGACGCCATCGAAGCCATCGCTGAAAAAGCGCTGGCCCGCAAGACCGGAGCCCGGGGACTCAGAGGGATCATGGAAAGGATCATGACCAATATCATGTTCGAACTTCCTTCCAGAACCGATGTGATCGGATGCCGGATCACCAGAGAAACGGTGGAGAAGGAGCAGGATCCGGAGCTGATCCTGCGGGAGGAACAGATCACAAAACCGGACACGGAGGCCCTGGAGGCGCCCCGGCCGGAGGAAACAGCATCGTAGAATATCGGCGGCATGGGATGCCGCCTTGCCTTTTTTTCGGAAAAACCTTAATGGAGACAGAACATGGAAGAAAAAGACAACCTGATTTTTGAAAAAGAGACCATCGATCTTCCGATGATCCCGCTGCGGGGTCTGTCGGTCTTTCCCAGCATGGTCCTGCATTTTGATATCGGCAGAGAAAAATCCATCAATGCTCTGGAGAAGGCGATGGTGAACAATCAATACGTATTCCTCGCCTCCCAGAAGGACGAGAATACAGATCTGCCCACACCCGAGGATTTCTATCACCTGGGGACCATCGGCAGGATCAAGCAGATGCTCCGCCTGCCCGGAGATTCCATCCGCGTCCTGGTGGAGGGGATCTGCAGAGGGCAGATCGAAGAGGTGCAGTTTGAGGTGCCCTATTTCCAGTGCAGGATCCGGCCCCTCTCCATTCCGGAATCCCTGGCCACAGATCCCGCCACAGAAGCGCTGATGCGGACCGTTCTCGGCAGCTTTGATGAATACATCAATCTCAATCAGAATCTGTCTCCCGAGGTGTTCGCCTCGGTGGTCACCATCGAGGAAGCGGGGCAGATGGCGGATTCCATCGCCTCCCACATCGAGGTCCGTCTGGAGGACAAGCAGACCCTGCTGGAGACCCTGGACCCCAACGAGCGTCTTGAGAAGCTGAACGGGATCCTGCTGAAGGAGATCGAGATCCTGAAGATCGAGCAGGACATTTCCACCAAGGTGAAGTCCCAGATCAATCAGAATCAGAGGGAATACTACCTGCGGGAGCAGATGCGGGCCATCCAGGAGGAACTGGGCGTAGCAGAGGATATCGAAGATGAAGTGGCCGGCTACATGGAGAAGCTGGAGGGACTGGAGCTGGAAGAGAAGACCAGAGAAAAGGTCCTCAAGGAGATCAGCCGCTTCTCAAAGATGCAGCCTTCTTCCGCGGAGGCCACGGTCAGCCGGAACTACATCGAGACCATTCTGGAACTGCCCTGGAACAAATACAGCGAAGACAACATCGATATCAATAAAGCCGAAGAGATCCTCAATGAAGACCACTATGGCCTGGAGAAGGTGAAGGAGCGTGTGCTGGAGTATCTGGCAGTCATGCGTCTTTCGGAAGGTCTGAAGGGCCCCATCCTCTGTCTGGTGGGCCCGCCGGGAACGGGCAAGACCTCCATCGCCAGAAGTGTAGCAAGATCCATCGGCAGAGAGTTCGTCCGCATGTCCCTGGGCGGCGTGCGGGATGAAGCGGAGATCCGCGGACACAGAAGGACCTACATCGGAGCCATCCCCGGACGCATCATCAGCGCCATCAAGGACAGCGGCACATCCAACCCGGTCTTCCTCTTTGATGAAGTGGATAAGATCGGCGCCGACTACAAGGGAGACCCGGCGTCCGCCCTGCTGGAGGTGCTGGATCCGGAGCAGAACAAGGAATTCACCGATCATTACCTGGAGGTGCCCTTTGATCTCTCCAAGGTCATGTTCATCACCACGGCCAACACGACGGAGACCATTCCCCGGCCTCTGCTGGACCGGATGGAGGTCATTCAGGTCACCGGCTATACGGAGGAGGACAAGCTTCAGATCGCCAGACAGTATCTGGTGCCGAAGCAGATCAGGGAGAACGGCCTGCAGAAGAAGAACATCTCGTTCACGGAAGCGGGACTTCGGACCATCATCAACTATTACACCCGGGAATCCGGCGTCCGGAATCTGGAACGGGAGATCGGAACCATCTGCCGCAAGGTCGCCAGGAAATACGTGGCCGGAGAGACCACCAAGGTCAGCGTGTCAGCAAAGAAGGTGGAGGAGCTCCTGGGCAAGAAGAGATTCCGTTTCGATATCATCCGCGGGAAAAAGGAAGTGGGCGTGACCACAGGCCTGGCCTGGACCATCGTGGGGGGAGATACCCTCTTTATCGAAACCGTAGCGGTCCCCGGCAGCGGCAAGCTGTCCCTGACCGGACAGATGGGGGATGTGATGCAGGAATCCGCGAGAACGGGGCTGAGCTACATCCGCTCCATCGCAAAGGAACTGTCCATCGAAGAGGACTTCTATAAGAAATACGATATCCACATCCACATTCCGGAAGGGGCCATCCCCAAGGACGGTCCGTCAGCGGGCGTGACCATGTGCACCGCGCTGGTCTCCACACTGACCGGCGTGCCGGCCCGCAAGGATATCGCCATGACCGGCGAGATCACCCTGCGGGGCAATGTGCTTCCGGTGGGCGGCATCCGGGAAAAGGTCATGGCGGCCCACAGGGCAGGGATCCGCAAGGTCCTGCTGCCGGCGGAGAATGAAGTGGATCTGCAGGAAATCCCGCAGGTGGTGCGGGATGACATGGAATTTGTCCTGCTGAAGAGCGCCAAAGACGCCCTGAAGCAGGTACTGGTCAAAAACTGAGGCAGTAGGAAAGCAGGACCATTTATATGAAGATCAATCAGTCAGAACTGGAGCGGGTGGCGGTCCGTCCGGATCAGTATCCGGAGGGAGGCATGAAGGAGATCGCCTTCGTCGGCCGTTCCAATGTGGGAAAGTCATCCCTGCTGAATCTGCTGACCGGGCGGAAAAAACTGGCCCGGGTCAGCGGCAGTCCCGGGAAGACCAGGACCATCAATTTTTATCTGGTGAACGGCGCCTTCCGCATCGTGGACCTTCCGGGCTACGGCTATGCCAAGGTTTCCAAAAGCATTTCCGAAAGCTGGGGGAAAATGATGGAACAGTATCTCAGCGGCCGGGAGGAACTGGTGACCGTGGTGCAGCTGGTGGACATCCGCCACGCGCCCTCCGCCCAGGACAGGACCATGCATGAGTATCTGTGCCACTACGGCCTGGATGGGATCGTTGTCGCCACCAAGGCGGACAAGATCTCCCGGAATCAGATGCAGAAACAGATCAGGATGATCCGGGAGACCCTGCAGCTGGCGCCCGAGACCCCCGTGGTCCCGGTGTCCGCGCTGAAACGTACCGGCGCTGACGTCCTGCTGGAGGAAATGGAGCAGTTCCTGTGATGCGGCTCTGTCTTTGATGAATGGAATGATCGGAGGAATCCAATGCAGTTTCTGGGTTTCAGAGTATTGATCAAACGGATCAAGGCCATACGGTTCATGATGGCTGATAAAGCCGTGCCCCGGCGAAAGAAAGCCATCATCATTGCGGGTATCATCTACCTGTTTTTGCCCATCGATATCATCCCGCCGATCATTTTTCCCTTCGGCTTCATCGATGACATCATCGTCTGGCTGCTGATCCTGTGGTATCTGTCCAGCGAACTGGACAAGTACTGGCTCGGGGAAAAACCCACGGATCTTTCAAAAAAATACCGCAAAAAAGACATTGTCGATGACGTGGAGTTCGATGTGGAGGACGACGCGGAGAAGGATACGGCGGACGATGCCGGAACATCGCCAAAGGAGGAGGAATGACATGCACGAGAACACCATCGGGACAGTAATGATCACCCAGGAGGAGATCCTCCGCAAGGCAAAGGAGATCGGACAGCAGATCACGGAGGATTTTCAGGGCGAAGAGATCGTCATGGTGGGTATCCTCCGGGGTGCCGTGCTCTGGATGGCCGATCTGATGAAGAACGTGGAACTGGACATGACCATTGACTTCATGGCGGTCAGCAGCTATGGCGCGGCCACCAAGACCTCCGGTGTGGTCAAGATCAACAAGGACCTGGATACGGACATCGACGGAAAGATCGTGATCGTGGTGGAGGACATTGTGGACAGCGGTGTGACCCTGAATTATCTGAAGGGATACTTTACCAGCCGTGGGGCGAAAGAAGTCAGGATCTGTACCCTGCTGGACAAACCCGACGGCCGCCGGGTGGACATCCACGTGGACTATATCGGCTTCACAGTGGACGATCTGTTCATCGTCGGCTACGGTCTGGATTTCAATCAGAAGTACCGGAATCTCCCGTATATCACCTATCTGGAGGGTTAGGGAGACTACAAAAACGCTCGTTTTGCTTGTAAGCACTTCTTTATTGTGAGATAATAAAGAAGTGTTTGTAGTTTTTTGCAAAAACAGTAGGAGGTAGCAGCGTGATTGCCACTGGAAACTGGGGAAACTGTGATTGGACGATCTCTGATGAAGGAAGACTTGTCATCAGCGGAGGTCTGGCGGAGAGTGTTTCCGCGGACGGAAAATCTCCTTGGAATGAGTATAGCGACAAAATCCGCAGCGTATCCATCGATGGAACGGTCAGCGGTGTGGTCAGCCTGATCGGTTCGTTTATGAACTGCACGCAGCTGGAGGAAGTGGACCTCACAGGTCTGGACACTTCGAAGACGGTGGATATGAGCTGGCTCTTCTGCGGCTGCAGCAAACTGCGCAGTGTAGATCTGTCCATGCTGGACACCAGTCATGTGGTGGATATGAGCTGCATGTTCCTCTCCTGCGCGTCTCTGGAACACGTGGAGTTCGGCGGCATCAACACATCCTCCGTCATGGACATGTCAAGAATGTTCATGTACTGCAGGAACCTGAAGACCGTGGATTTCTCCGGGATCGACAACAGCTCCCTGAAGATGGCCGATGATATCTTTTTCGGATGCGACGGCCTGCGGGCGGTGGTCCCGGGAAAGAACTTCTCCATGGGCAGTTCGGACCGGACCCTGATCCCCATGCCGGAGAGCGTACCGGCAGCGTCCGCGGAGGCGGATGATCCGGAGGCTATGATCTCCGACTGGCGGACATCCAGAGACGGGATCCTTTATATCGCGGACACAGATTTCACCGTGCGCTATGACGCGGGCGAGGGCCATGTACCGGCGGACCTGTCCGAAGAGGATGCGGGTCCCATTGTCTGCAAGGCAGGTACGGAGCTTCGGGTGAAGCGGGATCTGTTCGAGCCTCCGGCAGACCGGGAATTCCTGGAGTGGAACACCATCCGGGACGGCAGCGGCAGACGACTGATGCCGGGACAGCTGTTCCATGTGAACGCGGACATGACCCTGTACGCCATCTGGGCCGGAACACCGGTCTTCCGGGAAGTCTATGATATTCCGGAGATCACCTACGGAGAGCTGCTGGAGCTCCGGGAGCCCCTGATCGACACACGGCACGGAAAAGACCTTTCTGTGCAGGTCCAGATCAGCGATGTCAATGACAGCGACTGGACAGACTTCGCGAATGATACTCCGCTGCCCGTATCACGCACAGGCGCGCGGATCCGTTATATTGCAAAGAACCATGTGGGCACATCGATCTCCGAAGAGAAGCCCATCAGCATCCGGAAGGCGCGCTTTGACGTCAGCGGCGCGGAATGGATCCTTCCCGATGATCTGAACTACGACGGACAGGAAAAGCAGGTCCGTCTGGAAGGTCTGCCGGAGGGCGTGACCGCGGTCTGCGCCGGAGCGGCCGCCACCAATGTGGGGACCTATACCGCATCGGCCATCCTCCAGTATGACGAAGAGAATTACGAACAGCCCGATCCCATTCCGGAACTGCGCTGGACCATCAATAAAGGCAGCTACCAGATGTCCGATCTGAACTGGACATACATGGAAGCCTTCACCTATGACGGAGAGCCGAAGAGCGTCCGCCTGGAGGGCCTGCCCGAGGGGACCGTGCCCTATTATTCCGGGGCGGACGCGGTGAACGCGGGGACCTACTTCGCCACCGCCGGACTGGATTATGATATCGACAATTACGATCACCCGGACGCGGTCAGACCCTGCCGCTGGCAGATCCTCAAGACCACCCATGATATGAGCAACGTTCACTGGGAAGGTCCGGATGCCTTTATCTACGACGGCTCCCCCAAGAAGGTGGAGCTCAGCGGGCTGCCGGAGGGCGTGCGGGCAGAATATACGGGCAACCAGGCTGTGGACGCGGGCGTATATACGGCCCGGGCAGCCTTTGTGCTGGATGATCCGGTGAACTATGAGATCCCGGAACCCGTATCCTTCCCCTGGGAGATCCGCAAGGCGGACCATGATGTGGCGGAGATGCGGTGGACCGACGACAGTCCGGTCTATGACGGAACCCCCAGACACATTGCCCTGGAAGGGGTGCCTGCGGGCGTCAGCGTGCTCTACGAAGGCGACACCGCCACGGAGGCCGGCGAGTACACGGTACGGGCGGAGTTCTGCGTGGACGACCTGAACAACTACAACCAGATGGACCCGATCAGCAAAAGCTGGCGGATCCTCAAGGCGGATATCGACACATCAGGGATGCGGTGGAACTACAGCAGCCCCTATGTTTACAACGGCGCCTGCAAGAGCGTGGCGCTCCGGGACGTGCCGGAAGAGATCTTGCAGATCAACTATACCGGGGAACAGGCTGTGAATGCGGGCACATATACTGCCCACGCGGAAGCAGTCTATGACGAGCTGAACTATAATCCGCCGCAGATCCCGGACTGCCGGTGGACCATCCTGAAGGCAAATCTGAAGCTGCAGAATCTGGGATGGGACTATGAAAGCCCCTTCACCTACGACGGCAGGCCGCATCAGGTCAGCGTGACCGGTCTTCCGGACAACGCGCGGGTGGAATACGAGGAACCGTCGGCAGTTGCGGCGGGGACCCATGTCACACGGGCCCTGATCACACCCGCAGATCCGGACAACTACAATACACCGGAGCCGGCGGAGCTGTCCTGGGATATCCGCAAAGCGGTATTCGACATTTCCGGATTCCATTGGACTACGGACCAGAAGCGGGTCTTTGACGGCGGCATGAAGTCCGTCGGGATCAGCGGACTGCCGGCGGGCGTGCATGTTTCCTATGAAGGAAATGAAGCGGCGGACGCGGGGACCTACCGCGCCAGAGCGGTGTTCACTGTGGATGACACGGATAATTTCGAGGCCCCGGAACCGGAAGAGGTGACCTGGGAAGTGGCTTCCTCCGGCATCGATCTTTCGGGGATCCGCTGGGACTACAGCGCCCCCTTCGTCTATGACGGCAGCGAGAAGGAAGTGCTCCTGGAGGGACTGCCGGCGGGCGTGGAGGCCCGGTATACGGGCAATGTGGCCAGCGAAGCCGGGGAGTACCGGGCGGAGGCCGTCCTGACGGCGCCGGAAGACGGGAACTTCCATGACACGAAGATCCTGGGCAAGGTCTGGAAGATCGACAAGGCTGACATCGATGTCAGCGACGCCAGATGGATCTGTCCCGGGGATTTCGTCTACGATGGAATGGAAAAGCAGGTCTTCCTGGCAGGACTGCCGGACAGTGTCCGCGTGGCTTACAGCGGCGCCGCGGCAGTGGATGCAGGTACCTATCGGGCGGAAGCGGTCCTGACCCCTTACGATGAAGATAATTTCAACCCGCCGCAGATGGCAGGGTTCACATGGCAGATCGCCCGGGCCGACATCGACGTCAGCGGCGTTTCCTGGTCCGGCTGCGAGACCTTCGTGTATGACGGGACGACTCACAGGGTCATCCTGAAGGATGTGCCGGATATGCTGGAGGTGGTTTACGACGGCAATGCCGCGGTGAACGCGGGTCATTATATTGCCGGGGCCCAGTTCATACCAAAGGATGAGAAGAACTACAACGCCCCCGCCCGCTGCCAGTACGAATGGTCCGTGGGCAAGGCGCAGATCCGTACGGACAGCATCTACTGGCTGCCCAGTGACGAACTGGTCTACAACGGGGAAGAGCATTCTGTCCGGCTGGCCGGCGTGCCCGACGGAGTGAATGTATCCTACCGGGGCAACACGGCAGTGGACGCGGGACAGTACATCGCCAGCGCGGTACTGGAACCGGAGGATGAGATCAACTTCCTGCCCGGGGCCCTGGAGCCTTACCGGTGGGAGATCGAGAAGGCGGAGATCGATGTATCCGATGTCATGTGGGCGTCCTCCGGCGAGCTGGTCTATGACGGGACCCTGAAGGTGGTCGGTCTGACAGGACTGCCGGATGATATCTCCGTAGAATATGAAAACAATGTGGCGACAGACGCGGGGACCTACCATGCCTCTGCTGTTCTGTCCACAGAAAGCCGAAATTATGTGGCGCCCGAGATCGAGGGCTGTACCTGGACCATCACAAAGGCGGTCCCGGACATTTCGGGGATCTCCTGGAGCTACGCCTTCGAGTTCACCTATGATGGGTATGAGAAACGGGTGGAGCTGATGGATCTGCCGGAGGGCATGTCCGCGGTCTATGAAGGCAATACCGGGATCGAGGCAGGGGATTATACCGCTACGGCCCGACTGGTCATGCGCGACGCCATGAACTATGAGCCGCCCCTGATCGCGCCGCTGGAATGGAAGATCGGCAAACGTGAGTACGATATGACGACGGTTTCCTGGACCGGCGCGGAAGGTTTTGTCTATGACGGAACGGAGAAGCGGGTGGAGCTGATGGGGCTGGAAGAAGGACTGGAACCGGTCTATGAGGGCAATACCGCGGTGGATGCGGGCCAGTATACAGCCACGGCCACCTTCCTCTACGATGAACACAACTATTATCCGCCGGAAGCGGTTTCCTGCCAGTGGGAGATCCGCAAGGCCCCCCTGGACACCTCCGGCGTCAGATGGACCTATGACGGTCCCATGAAGGCCGGCAGGAACCGTACGGTGACGCTGCAGACAGAGGGCGACCAGCCCGGTCTCTTCGGCAAGATGTTCGGCGGCGGAAAGGAACCCAAGTATCTGGGCCTTCCGGAGGGAACCACCGTCCGTTACGAAGGCAACACTGCCCGGACCGCGGGGGTGTATGAAGCCAGGGCTTATCTGACCGTACCGCCCCAGCCGAATCACGAGGTGTCAGGACCCATTGTCCTGACCTGGGAACTTACGGATGACTGAACACATCATGAAAAACGAGTCGGGAAAGGATAAACTGCTGAGAAGGCTGAAGGGCCTGTGGAAGCTGCTGTTCGGAAGAACGACCATGTTCGTTCTCCTGCTGCTGATCCAGGCCGTCCTGCTGCTGGGGGGATCCATCGTTCTGGGAACGAAGGTCATCGCCATCAACTATGCGGTGGGTATCGTGGCCGTTCTGCTGCTGATCTATATCATGAATGCCCAGTCCGACACGAATTTCAAACTGATGTGGGTCATCCTCATCGCCTCGGTGCCGGTGTTCGGCGTGACCCTGTTCATTTATACCAGGATCCAGCCGGGTACCGCGACCCGGGCAAACAGGATCGACCAGCTTTTGAATGAGCAGCGGACCTATCTGGCCCCGGCGCGGAGCACGGTGGAGACGGAACTGGTGGACGTGCGGCAGGAGTACGGGATCTTCAAGTATATTTACGAGGAGGGCCATTATCCGTCCTATGAGAACGCCGCCGTGAAGTATTTCCCCCTGGGTGACGACCAGTTCCGGGAACTGATGATCCAGCTGGAGCGGGCGGAGCATTTCATTTTTCTGGAGTTTTTCATTATCGACAAGGGGATCATGTGGGACGCGGTGCTGGAGGTCCTGGCCCGCAAGGCACGTCAGGGGGTGGAAGTGCGTCTGATGTACGACGGCACCTGCACCCTGTCTCTGCTGCCGCTGAATTATCCCAGGGAGCTGGAGAAGCTGGGCATCCGCTGCAAAGTGTTTTCGCCCATGCTTCCTTTTCTGTCCACCCATCAGAACAACCGGGATCACCGGAAGATCGTTGTGATCGACGGCCGGACGGCCTTTACCGGCGGCGTGAATCTGGCGGATGAGTATATCAACCGCAAAAACAGGTTCGGTCACTGGAAGGACACCGCGATCATGGTACAGGGCCGGGCGGTGGACAGCTTCACACTGATGTTCCTGCAGATGTGGAATATCGATGAACAGCAGCGGGAGGCCTACCATAAGTACATCATCGCGTCCGATGAGCTGATCGATCCCGGCATGAAGCGGGGCGGCCTGATCGCTCCCTATGGAGACAGTCCTCTGGATTCGGAGGTGGTGGGAGAGAAGGTCTATCTGGACATCATCAACCGGGCCCAGGATTACGTGCATATCATGACCCCGTATCTGATCCTGACGGAAACCATGATCCGGTCGCTGATCTTCGCGGCCCAGCGGGGCATCGAAGTGAAGATCATCCTGCCCCATATTCCGGACAAGAAGTATGCCTACTGGCTGGCCAGGACATACTACAGCGAACTGATCCGGGGCGGGGTGAAGATCTATGAATATACCCCCGGATTCGTTCACGCCAAGGTGTTCACCAGCGACGATACCAAGGCGGTGGTGGGGACCATCAATCTGGATTACCGAAGCCTGTATCTGCACTTTGAATGTGCTGCCTATATGTATAACAATCCTGTGGTGGCGGATGTGGAGGCGGACATCCAGGATACGCTGAAGAAGTGTCAGCGGATCACACTGGAAAACTGCCGCGGCTTCAGCATGCCGGCCCGGATCGCCGGCCAGGCCCTCAGGATCGTGGCGCCGCTGATGTAGAGCGGCAGCCGGACCTGCCGGCAGGATGTGCCGGCAAAGGAATCAGAAAGGAATCTATGACAGAAAAATCGCTTGTGAAAGGTGCAGCTGTTCTGGCGGCTGCAGGCATCATCGTTAAAGTATTCGGGGCGGCATTCCGGATCCTGCTGGCAAGTTTCATCACGGATCAGGGAATGGCATATTATTCTCCCGCCTACTATATCTATGCGGTGCTGCTGGTGGTATCCACCTCCGGCATCCCCATCGCCATTTCAAGAATGGTCTCGGAACGGTATGCCATCGGAAGATATGATGAGGCGGACCGGGTGTTCAGGATCTCCAGGTATCTGATGATCGGCCTGGGCGCCGCGGGATTCATCGTGCTCTTCTTCTTCGCAGAGCCCATCGCGGCAGCCATCCGGCTGGAGGGTTCGGCGCTGGCCATGCGGGCCACAGCCCCGGCCCTGTTCCTGGTACCCATCATGTCGTCCTACCGCGGATACTTCCAGGGCCAGCAGCTCATGGCGCCCACGGCCCTGTCCCAGACGGTGGAACAGATCTTCCGGGTGGTCTTCGGACTGCTGCTGGCGATCCTCCTGATGCGGGGATCCCTGTTTGCCGCTTCCTATACGGATCTGCAGCGGGGCGCCGCCGGCGGATGCTTCGGCGCGTCGGCAGGGGCCATCGGCGGACTGGCCGTCATGGTCGTGATCTACTTCATGTCCCGCAAGGGCCTGAAGAAGCGGATCCGCAGCTGCAGCGGAGGTGAAAGGGAGAGCGCAGGCTCCATCCTGAAGGCCATCATCGTCATCGCGGTACCCATCACCATCGGCGCCACCCTGATGCCCCTGGTCAATCTGGTGGATGCGACGGTGGTCAATATGCGTCTTCTGGATGCCGGGTTCACCAAGGATGTGGCCGAGTCCATGTACGGCGCTCTGACCGGCTTTTGCGAACCGATCGTGGCCCTGCCCCAGGTGCTGATGAGCGCCATCGTCATGAGCATCGTGCCCATGGTGGCGGCGGCCAACAAGGTGCGGGATCAGGAGAAGCTGCAGGAAACCATTGCCCTGGGTCTGCGCATGTCCACGGTCATCGCATTCCCCTGCGCGGTGGGACTCTGCATTCTGGCAAAACCGACACTGACCATGCTCTTCTTCACACAGCAGGAGAGCGCCGCCGGAGCAGCCCCCAGTCTGCAGGTGCTGAGCATCAGCTTCATCATCCTGGCCCTGATCACCATCCTGACCGGGATCCTGCAGGGGATCGGCAAGCAGATCTGGCCGGTGATCAACCTCTTCCTCGGTCTTCTGGTGAAGGTGGTCCTGACCTGGGTCCTGGTGGGAAATCCGGCGGTGAACGTGGTGGGCGCACCCCTGGGGACCATGGCGGCCTATCTGATCGCGGGAGCACTGGACCTGTTCTGCGTCCTTCGGTTCACCGGGGCGCGGCTTCCGGTGCGGCTTCTGGTGTTCATGCCTCTGATCTCATCCCTTGTGATGGGCGCGGCGGTATTCGGATGCTATGAAGGCCTGATCCATCTGACCGGCAGCAACCCCCTGTCCACCCTGGTGTCCATCCTGGTGGGCGTGGTGGTCTACGGGGTCATGGTGGTCAAAACCAGAACGGTGCGCAGGGAGGAAATGATGGAGATCTCCATCGGCAGGAAACTTGCGGCCCTCTGCGACAGACTGCATCTCTGGTAAACTGTCAGCCCCGGGGAGCGGCAGATGCAAAGGCTGGAGAGAAAGGTCACACAAACGCTGAAGTTCCAATAAAAATCAACGAAACATGTTGACAACAGCATGTAAAAATGGGAAAATAAGCTTGCGCAATTTGGCTAGTAAGACAGTCATAAAGGTTAACAGACCGTTGAGCAATAGTTAAGGAGGATTTATTAATGAATAAGGCGGAATTAATTACAGCAGTTGCTGAGAAGACTGGATCAACTAAAAAGGAAGCAGAACTGGCAGTGAACGCATTTGTCTCAACTGTAGAAGAAGCTCTGCAGAAGGGAGAAAAAGTCCAGCTGATCGGTTTCGGCACATTTGAGGTTCGTCAGAGAAAAGCCAGACAGGGCAGAAACCCGAGAAAGCCTGGCGAAGTTATCAAGATCGCGGCTTCCACAGCGCCTGTATTCAAGGCCGGTAAGGCACTGAAGGACGCTGTCAATAAATAAAGACGACAGACAGAGATCACAGCGGACAGCTTCGGCTGTCCGTTTTAATTTCAGGAGAAAGGAAAGAAATCCATGAGGATCGACAAGTTTCTGAAGAACTCAAGGATCATCAAGCGGCGCACCGTGGCGAAGGATGCCTGTGATCAGGGCAGGATCAGTGTGAACGGGAAGCAGGCCAAGCCGGGTACGGAGGTCAAGCCGGGGGACGAGATCTATATCCAGTTCGGCAGCGGGAGCCTGCGTGCCAGGATCCTGGCTACGCCGGAGACAGTCCGCAAGGAGGATGCAGCCGGGATGTATGAGGTGCTGGAGTAGCAGGGGGGGCAGATGCTCCGCGTCCTGCTGCAGGAGCACGCGCTCCGCATCCACTGCCGCAGGCGCCCGTGCTCCTGTGAGACAGGGTTCGTCGCTGACCGCTGCCTGCTCGTCGCGATGCGTCCGCCTGCAGGGTTCGTCGGAACCGGACCCGACGAACCTGCCACGGCGTCCGGCATCTCTTCTCGCGCAGCGGTGAGCGCTCCTCACATGCTCACATCCGCACGGGCGCCTGCGGCAGTGGTGTGAGATCCGGGGCACCGGGGCAGGATGGTCATGGGAGACTATTTTGTGCCGTAACCGGTACTAAAATGCTGTGAAAAGAAAAAGGTAAAAAACTTAAAAAAGGGTGTTGACATTAGGGTTGCCTTTTGGTATTATACAAAAGCTGTGTTTCGGCACAGCGGCTGAAGGCCTTCTGAAAG
>CAMNJK010000013.1 GCA_946541435.1 uncultured Bacillota bacterium | reverse complement strand
CATTGCCGATCACCAGGGTGACTTCCGCCATGCCCCGGGATTTCCTGCTGGAGGTGCCGGCGAAGATGACCTCCTCCATCTTGCCGCCGCGCAGCATCTTCGGGCTCTGCTCGCCCAGTACCCAGCGGATGGCGTCACTGATGTTGCTCTTGCCGCTGCCGTTGGGGCCCACGATCCCCGTGATCCCCTCATTGAATTCTATGGTAACGGGCTCCGCGAAGGATTTGAAGCCCTGCATCTCTATCTTCTTGAAATTCATTCCAGTCCTCTCTCCAGAGCCTGCTGCGCCGCCTTCTGCTCCGCCTGCTTCTTGCTCTTGCCCGTGCCTTCTGCGGCGGGCGAGCCGTTCACGTACAGGCAGACGGTGAAGGTCTTATCGTGGTCCGGACCGGTCTGTCCCGTCATTTCGTACCGGATATCCGTGATCCCCCTGGCCTGCAGCTGTTCCTGCAGATGTGTCTTATAGTCGTGTATGATGTATTTTCCCCTGCGGGCGTCTTCGATCACTGCGCGGAACAGATCCAGCACCACCGCCCGGACAGATTCGAATCCGCCGTCCAGATAGACCGCCCCGATGATCGCCTCCATGGCGTCCGCCAGAATGGATTCCCGCCGGCGTCCGCCGGTCTTCTCTTCACCGTGCCCCAAAAGCAGGTAATCTCCCAGTCCCAGATTCCGCGCTGTCTGCGCCAGAGATTTCTCACAGACGATGGTGGCGCGGATCCTGGAGAGAAATCCTTCCTCTCTCTCCGGGAAGACCCGAAACAGCTCTTCTCCGATGATGGCGTCAAAAAAAGCATCGCCCAGGAACTCCAGCCGTTCGTTGCAGGCGCAGCCGTTCCCCCGCTCTCTGCTGTAGGAACTGTGTGTCAGCGCTGTCTTCAGCAGCTGCTGTTCCTCAAATGTGTATCCGAGCCCCTGCTGGAGCGCCGTGATATCTCTCATCCCAATTCCTCTTCGATCACATCCAGCGCCAGCATTTCATCACGGATGATACTCACCACATCTTCCCTGGCGTAGGGGATGCCGCGAATGATGGCATTCTTTACCGCGGTGGCCGTAGATGACCCGTGCATCTTCATCACCGGACCGTTGACACCCAGTACCGGCGCGCCGCCGTATTCCTCGTAATCAAATTCATTCTTCAGCTTGCCCAGCTGACCTTTCACCAGGACTCCGCCGATCTTGCTCTTCAGATTCTCCATCAGGGCATTCTTCACCAGTTTGAAAATGGTCAGGGATACGCCCTCCGTCAGTTTCAGGACCACGTTCCCCACGAAGCCGTCGCAGACGATCACGTCGCATGCGCCTCTGGGGATCTCTCTGGCCTCCACATTGCCCACAAAATTCAGCTGGGATGCGGACAGTCTCTGGTAGGCGTCCTTGGTGACACTGGTTCCCTTGGATTCCTCCGTGCCCAGATTCACAAGTCCCACCCGGGGATTCTTCCTTCCCCAGACCTTCTCGATGTAGATGCTGCCCATCAGGCCGTATTCCAGCAGGTTCTGGGCCTTGGACTCAGCGCTGGCGCCGGCGTCCACCAGAAGACAGGGCTGCATGTTCACCATATCGGGATAAATGCTGGCCAGGGCAGGCCGGTCGATCCCCCGGATCCGTCCCAGAAGCAGCCGGGCGCCCACGATCAGCGCTCCGGTATTGCCCGCGGAAACGAACAGGTCACCCTGCCCTTCCTTCAGCATGTTCAGCCCCACCACCAGGGAGGAATCCTTCTTTTCCCGGATGGCTTTCACCGGACTGTCATGCATGGTGATCTCTTCCTGGGCATCCACCACGGTGATGCGCTCGCCCTTGTATTTATTTCGCTTCAGTTCCTTGCGGATGGCTGCTTCCCTGCCGATGATCACGATCTCATCCTCGATCTGTTCCGCGGCCAGCACAGCGCCTTTGACGATTTCCTGGGGCGCATTGTCTCCGCCCATTCCGTCCAGCAGTATTCTCATAGTAATCCTCCGGTATTGATCCTTTAATCAGCCACCTTTTCAAGCAGTTCTCTGACTCTTCCCGCGATATCCTCCGCGCCGAACACAGCGGATCCCGCAACGATGATATCCGCCCCGGCATCCTTGACCTGCCGGATGTTATCCGCCTTCACACCGCCGTCGATCTCGATCTGATACTTCAGGCCCCGCTCCTCACGGATCCGTTTCAGCTCAGTGATCTTGCGCAGGGCAGCCGGGATCATCTTCTGTCCGCCGAAGCCCGGATTCACCGACATGATCAGGATCAGATCCGCTTCCTCCAGGACCTCCTCCAGCATCACCAGGGGCGTGCCGGGATTGATGGACACGCCTGCCTTTGCGCCGGCTGCGTGGATATGCTGCAGGGTCCGGTGCAGATGGACACAGGCCTCCTGATGGACCGTGATGTACTCCGTCTGCGGCGTCACGAAATCCTCGAGATACTGATCCGGATCCTCGATCATCAGATGGACATCGTAGGGCAGCCGGGTCCTTCCGTTCAGGCTCTTCATGACCGCCGCCCCGAAGCTGATGTTCGGCACGAAATGTCCGTCCATTACATCCACATGGATCAGGTGGGCGCCGCCCTCCTCGATCTCTTTCACATCCGCCGCCAGCTGTCCGAAATCCGCGGACAGGATCGATGGTGCCAGTTTTGTCATTTTTATGTCTCCTTATCTCAGTACTTTCTGATCTCTTCCAGTTCCTTGAGCAAAGCCAGGTAGGAATCGTAACGGATCCTGCCGATCCCGCCTTCTTCCACAGCCTGCTTCACCGCGCATCCCGGCTCCGCCACATGCCTGCAGTTATCATATCTGCAGTGTCCCAGACGGGATGCGATCTCCGGGAACAGGTGCTGCAGATCCTCCGGCTCCAGCTGGGCCGCGGTATCTGACAGAGCGAAGGATGTGAAACCCGGTGTGTCGAATATGCCGGTGCCCTCATCATCCATCAGAAACAGCTCCGCGTGCCGCGTGGTGTGCCTGCCCCGCTGTGTCTTCTCGCTGATGGTGCCGGTCTCCATGTGCTCATCCTCCAGCAGATGGTTCAGGATGGTGGATTTCCCCACGCCGGAAGCGCCCGCCAGCGCGGCCGCCTTCCCGTGGATCATTTCCCGCAGCTTTTCGAACCCTTCTGTATCATCCTGCCGCAGCAGGACCACCGGATAGACCGGTTCATAGATCTCCAGCAGCCGCTTCAGATTCTCCGCGGCCTTGCGTCCTGCGGATTTTTCTGTATGATCCGCCAGATCGCACTTGTTCAGGCAGAGGATCACATCCGTTCCCGCTGCTTCCGCCATGACCAGCAGCTTATCGATCAGGGCGGTGACCGGCGCAGGCCTGGAAATGGCGGCCGTGACCAGGAAACAGTCCACATTGGCTGTGAAGGGACGGATAAACACGTTCCTGCGCGGGAGGATCTCTGTGATCAGGCTGTCATCGTTTCCCTCGATGATCTCCATCTCCACGAAATCACCTACCGCGGGCTTGATCTCCTGCTGTTTGAAGATTCCCCGGGCTTTGCATCTATATACTGATTCGCCGGATTTTACGTAATAAAATCCGGCGATGCCTTTCATGATCCTGCCCCGCATCATTCACTTGGAACCGTTTCTGATTCTGACGTGGGCTCACTGGACGGTGTCTCAGTCGTCTGCGTCGGCGGCTGGGTGGGTTTCGGTCCCTTGCTCACCTGCAGATTGACCGGGGTGTTCTTGTCCAGTTTGGTATCCGCGTCGTACTGCTGCCACATGACTTCACCCTCCGCGTAGGTATCGCTCCATGCATAGTCCACAGAACCCACGCTCAGGCCCGCGCCCTGCAGGGCTGACTCTGCCTCAGACAGGGTCTTACCCTTCAGGTAGGGCACTGTCGTTCTGGCCATGGAACCATCGCTGACCATAATGGTGACGGTGGAACCCTTCTCTGCCTGCGCGCCGCCCTGGGGATCCTGCCCGATGACTTCACCCGCATTGGCGTCGCTGGATTTTTCCTTTACCTCGCACTCGAATCCGGCGGCCTCGATGGCGCTGCGCGCGTCTTCCTCATCGTAGCCCATCACATCCGGGACCTCGCCGTCCCCGGGCCCGCTGCTGACGAAGACGGTGATGGTGCTCTTGGTCTTCACCGTGTCACCTGCTGCCGGATCCTGACTGACGATCAGTCCGGCTTCCACATCTTCACTGACCACAGGATCGCCTTCCTTGACCTTCAGATCCAGTTCCGCGGCCTTCTCCATGGCTTCTGTCACGGTCATCCCGCTCAGGTCCGGCGCCTTGATCTCCTTGCCGCCAAACACGCCCATGAAGTAGCATACTGCCAGCGCCGCCACGATCACAGCGGCGATGATCACCGTGATGATCACGGGTTTTTTCCTGCTGGAGGAAGAGGGTTTCTTCTGCTGCTTCGGTCTCTGGGGTCTTTCCTCCAGGTAATCCCCGCCGTCGTCGTAATCGGTCTCCGCGATGACGCCCTGTGTCCTGGGCTTCTGTTCCTGTCGCATCAGGACGGAATTGCCCACCACACTGCCGATGAATTCCAGATTGTTCAGCGCTTCGATCAGCTCGTCCGCGGACGCGTAGCGGTTCACCGGATACTTGTCCGTACACTTCATCACAATGTGTTCCAGCGCCGGGGGGATCCCCGACACCAGGCTCGACGGCGGTGTCATCTCGCCGTTGATGTGCATCAGCGCGATATTCACCGGGTTGTCCCCGTCGAAGGGAACATTGCCCGTCAGCATCTCATACATGACGATGCCCAGGGAATAGATGTCGGACTTCTCATCCACATAGCCTCCTCTGGCCTGCTCCGGCGAGAAGTAATGCACCGAGCCGATGATCCCGTCGGTGCTGTCCACGATGGTGGCCGCGTTCACCGCCTTGGCGATGCCGAAGTCCGTGATCTTGGCCGTGCCGTTGGGCGTCATCATGATATTGTGCGGCTTCACGTCCCTGTGGATGATATGGTTCTTATGGGCGAAGGAAAGCGCCGCCGCGATCTGTTTTGAAATGGCGATCACCTTGGGATAGGGCATGGGCCCCTGCTCCTTGATATAGTCAGAGAGCGCCCTTCCCTCGATGAGTTCCATGACGATGTAATGGATGTTGCCCTCCTTGCCCACATCGTAGATATTGACGATGTTGGGGTGGGACAGGCTTGCCGCCGCCTGTGATTCTCTGCGGAAGCTGTCAATGAATTTATGATCTCCAATGAACTCCGGTTTCAGGATCTTGATCGCCACAAACCGATTGAGCAGTTTGTCCTTCGCCTTATAGACGACGGACATGCCTCCCTCGCCGATCCGTTCCAACAGTTCATATCTGCCTGCCAGTACTTTGCTCATCTTTTCCTCCAGATGCTAAACTCTGACACAAACGACGGTGATATTGTCCCGTCCGCCGGATCTGAGGGCCGCGTCCACCAGATCCGCACAAGTATCGTTCATGTTTTTTCCCTCGGCCAGGATCTCTGCCATCTTCGCATCCCCGACCTCTCCGTACAGTCCGTCTGTGCACAGAAGAAGCACGTCATCGGAATGCAGGGGGAGCTTATAGAAATCCGGTTCGATCCGGGGCTCCGCGCCCAGCGCCCTTGTAATGACGTTCTTCTGTTTATGGACTTCGGCCTCATCCTCTGTGATCACGCCCTTGTCGATCAGTTCATTGACATAGGTGTGGTCCTTGGTGATCCGTCTGATCTCCTCATTCCGGTAGAGGTAGGCCCGGCTGTCTCCCAGGTTGGCGATGTAGGCCTCCCCGTGATAAAGATAAGCCATGACCACGGTGGTGGCCATTCCTCTGTACCTGCTCTGTTCGCTTCCCATGGAATAGATCGCTGTGTTGGCGCATGCCAGCGCATCCGTCATGAAGGAAAAGATCTCCTCCGGAAGCTGATTGGCGCGGATGTCGTTGTCATTGACGAAACCCGCGATATTCTCCACCGCCGTACGGCTGGCGACTTCTCCCGAATTGTTTCCGCCCACTCCGTCAGCCACGATATACACATCGCTGCCCGGAATCACGAAACAGGCATCTTCATTGTTCTTTCGAACGACACCCTTATTGCTTTTGAATCCAATCTGCACCATGACTCTTTCCTGTTCCTGTTTTTTATTGATTGATCTTCTTTTACCGATCTTCTTTCGTATCATCTAACGTGTCTCTGTCTTATCTTCCCTGTCTCTTCATCACACAGATGAAAAATCCGTCTGTTCCGTTTACGTTGGGCAGCAGCAATGTGCTTTCTGCCCTGCTGAAGTCCGCGTTCTCCTTGAGAAAAGCGCTGACCACATGTTCATTCTCTTCCGGGCTGATGGTACAGGTGCTGTACACCAGGGTCCCGCCAGGTTTTACATAAGCGGAAGAGGCTGTCAGGATCGCCAGCTGCTTCCCCGGAAGTTCCATGAATTCCTGTGAATACTCTCTGTATTTGATCTCAGGCTTGCGTCTGACCACGCCCAGTCCGGAGCATGGGGCGTCCACCAGTACCCGGTCGGCCCCCGCGATGTATTCCGGATCGATTCTGGAAGCGTCCCACGGACGGGTCACGATGCTGAGGATCCCCAGCCTTTTCGCTTCCCGCTCCACCTGATCCAGCCGCCGGGTATAGATGTCCCCGGCGATGATCTTCCCGGTGTTGCCCATCCGCTCGGCGATGGCCGTGGTTTTGCCGCCCGGCGCCGCGCAGACATCCATGATCAGCTCTCCCTGCCCGGGATCCAGCTTCTCCGCCACCAGCATGGAACTCTCATCCTGAGGTGTGAACAGACCGTCCCTGTACATTTCTGTTTCCAGAAGCCGTCCCCCCTTGACGGAAAGGGCGTCCGCATACAGATGGCAGGGCTCCGTCTGAAAGCCTTCCTGCTCCAGCCGCGCCGCCAGCTCCTCGCGCGTCACCTTGAGCCTGTTGACCCGGATGGTCATGGGCGGACGCTGATTGCCGGCTTCCAGCAGCTGTTCCACAAAGTCAGTGTTGTAGTATTTCAGCCATTTCTCAATGATCCAGGGGGCATAGGAATACTTGACCGACAGATACCGGATCTCGTCCTGATCTCTGTCCGGCAGCTGCAGCGTATCCTTGCGGTTGAGATACTCCCGGAGGACTCCATTGACCAGCCCCGCCTTGCTGCGGCAGAACTTCTTGGCCAGTGTCACGCTCTCGTTCACGCCTGCGTACTCCGGCACCGAATCCATGTAGCCCAGCTGATAAAGGCCCATCCGCAGGATGGTCAGTTCCTGTTTTCGCAGGCTGCGGATCCCCTCTCTGACCAGCTGATCCAGATAGTGATCCAGGGTCAGCTTCCGTTCCAGGACGCCGTAGACCAGTTCACGCACAAAAGCAGGCGAATTGGGCCTGCTGAGCCTGATCTGGTGATTCAGTGTCAGATTGGAATACGCTTTCTTCGATTCGATATCGAGCAAAGTACTGTAGGCTGTTTTCCTGTTGATGTCCATAAAGTCCTCATCTGATGGCGATATGATACCATTAGATATTCTATCCCAAAACCGTACCGATTTCAATGGTATTGCCTTTTAAATATTCCCTGACAGGAGTCCTCTTGCGGCCCGGCATCTGAAGCTCCGTGATCCGCAGGATCCGGCCGCCGGCAGCCACATCCAGGCCCTCGGGACCGGCTGCCAGAACGGTTCCGGGAAGACGGTCTGTCGTCTCCTGCAAAGGCTGGCCTTTCCACAGCTTCATGGTCTTCTCTCCCAGGCTGGTGTAGGTTCCGGGCCAGGGATCAAAGGCGCGGATCTGCCGCTCGATCCTCTCCGGACTGTGGGTGAAATCCACCTGTCCGTCTTTTTTGGAGATCATGGGCGCATAGGTGGCCAGGGCCTCGTCCTGTTTCTCCGGCGTCAGCTCATCCAGACGCTGCAGGGCTTCTACGATGAGACGGGCGCCCATCTGCGCCAGTTCATCGTGCATCTCTCCGCAGTTTCTGCCGCCGATCTCGATCTGGTCCTTCAGGAGCATGTCGCCGGTATCGAGGCCTTCCTCCATCTGCATGATGGTGATGCCGGTCTTCTCATCTCCCTCCAGGATCGCTGCCTGGATGGGGGCGGCGCCCCGGAATCTGGGCAGCAGAGATCCGTGGATGTTCAGACAGCCCCGGGAAGGAAGGTCCAGGATCTCCTTCGGCAGGATCCTGCCGTAGGCAGCCACCACGATCACATCCGGCGCGATCCGGGTCAGGGTCTCCAGGATCTCCTGATCCCCCTTGAGCCGGGCAGGCTGCAGAACGGGGATCCCCAGTTCCAGGGCCTTTTCCTTCACCGGGGAAAAACGGATCTTCTTCCCGCGGTTGGCTGCTGCGTCCATCCGTGTGACAACTGCCGCGATCTCATGTCCCGCCTCATGCAGCGCCTGCAGCGGCGGCACCGCGAAATCCGGGGTCCCCATGTAAACGATCTTCATCCTCACGCATCCTCCTGCTGGTCCTGCTCAGCATCCGGGTCCACCCGGAACACTTTTTCCGCCTTGTCGATGTACAGAATGCCATCCAGATGATCGTATTCGTGACACATCACTCTGGCATGGAATCCCTCAAAGGTATATTCCTTCAGTTCTCCTTCCCGGTCCAGTCCCCGGATGGTGATCTTTGTGGGGCGGACTACTTTGCCCACCATGTCCGGCACGGACAGGCAGCCTTCATCCCCTTCTTCCTCACCTTCCTGGGCGATGATCTCGGGATCGACGAAATAGTAAAGTTCGTCCGGCGCCGGTTCTGCAACGAACATCCGCCGCATGATGCCCACCTGGGGCGCCGCCAGACCCACACCGTCCGCGTCCCGCATGGTGTCCACCATGTCATCCAGGATCATCCGGGTCCGGTCTGTGACCTCTCCCATGGGTCTGCAAGTCTTGCGGAGAACAGGGTCTCCTTCTGTGATGATATTTCTCAGTGCCATTGGTTCCTCCAGTTGATGTGATTTTTGTTTTGTATGTATGTCTAGGCGAAGCTGTAGGGGTTGATGTCCACCACCGCGGTATACCGCACCCTGCGCCGGGCATCTTCTTCCTTCAGGCTTCGCAGCAGGTCCGAATAGATTTTTCTTCTGCCCCGGGGACAGCGGATCACCAGGGAATACCGGTAGATATCCCGGATCCTGGAGAGGTAGGCCTGCTGGGGCGTGAAGACATTGGCAGCCTCCTGTCCCAGGCGGCTGCGGATCTGTTCATACCAGCGCTCCGCCCCTTCTCTGGCCGCGGATTCATCCTTGGATGTAAACAGGATCTGGATCATGTCGCTGTAGGGCGGGTAGTTCATCAGAGACCGGAATTTCAGTTCTTCTCCGAAAAAGCCTTCGTAATCCTGCGCCGCTGCGTAGACGATGGCATAGTGCTGCGGGTTATAGGTCTGGATGATGACATTCCCGCGGACCTCGCCCCGTCCCGCCCGGCCGGCCGCCTGGGTGATCAGCTGGAATGCCCGCTCCGGGGAGCGGAAGTCCGGGATGTTCAGCGGAAGGTCCGCCGAAATGATCCCCACCAGTCCCACATTGCGGAAATCCAGTCCCTTGGCAATCATCTGGGTCCCGATCAGGATCCTGCTGTCGCCGCGTCCGAAGGCCTTGAGCCTGCGGCTCAGTTCTCCCCTGCGGCTCACGGAATCCAGATCGATCCGGTCCGTGGCCACATCCGGAAACAGGTCCTGTATGGTCTCCTCCACCTTCTCTGTCCCGCTGCCGAAATAACGAATGTACCGGCTTCCGCATTCGGGACATGTCCGGGGGACATCCTCCGTGTGCCCGCAGTAGTGACAGACCAGCTTTTGCTCCGTGCTGTGATAGGTCAGCGATACGCCGCAGCTGGGGCAGACCGCCACGTGGCCGCACTCCCGGCAGGAAACGAATGTGGAGTAGCCCCGCCGGTTCTGCAGGAGCATGATCTGCCGGCCCGCGTCCAGCTGTGCTTTCATGCGGTCCATAAGCTCCTGGCTGATCATGGACCGGTTGCCCTCTCTGAGCTCCCGGCGCATATCCACCACGGTCACCTCCGGCAGGGCCACCTCGTTATATCTGGCCCGCATGGGCAGGACCCGGTAGATCCCTTCCTCCGCCCTGGCAAAGCTTGTCACCGAGGGCGTCGCGCTGCCCAGCACCAGCACCCCCCGGTTGTCCCGGTCCGCCAGCCGCTTCAGCGCCACCTCTGCCGTATCGTATTTCGGCGTAAAATCGGATTTATACGTGCTTTCGTGCTCCTCGTCGATCACGATGAGGCCCAGCCTCGCCACCGGGGCAAAAACGGCGGATCTGGCGCCGATCACGATCCTCACCTGTCCGCTGCGGATTCGCTGCCACTGTTCGTAGCGGGCGCGCAGGGTCATCCGGGAATGGACAACCGCGATGTTGTCCCCTCCGAAGACCGCCGCAAACCGGTCCACGATCTGGGGGGTCAGGGAGATCTCCGGCACCAGGATAATGGCCGTCCTGCCCCGCTCCAGGGTCCGCTCTGCCGCCCGGATATACACCTCCGTCTTGCCGCTTCCGGTCACCCCGTGGAGAAGGTATCTGCTGTGGGTCTCTCTGTCAATTGCCGCCGTGATCTCTCCGATGGCCGCCTCCTGCTCCCGGGTGAGTTCCAGATCCCCGGTCTCGCCCGGCGCCCCGTCAAACAGGGGTTCCCCCAGAGAGGCCGGCTCTTCCGGCGCAGCCGGCTGCCGCACCCGTTTCTTCCCTGCCGGCGTAAAGCACCGGAGGGCGTCGATGCATCGGCAGACATATCTGTCCCGCATCCAGACTGCGGTACGGATACTCTCCTCCGTCAGCACGATATCCTCTGCCGCGTGGTCGATGGTACGGATGCGGGCTTTGATCTTCGGATCGATCTCTTCCTCATCCCGCAGGGCCAGCACATACCCCTCCCGCAGATTTCTGCTCCTGGCGAAGGGGACGTACACCTTGCTTCCCACCTGCAGATCAAGATCTCCGCAGGCGTAGGTATAGGGCCGGTCCGTGCTGTCTGTTCTGTTGTCAATGACGACGTCCGCGTATCTCACAGCAGGAAGATATCGTTCTCTGCGCAGGTCTCGATCATGTCAGCGGGCCAGATGGATGCCTGGACCTCGCCGATGTGGGCCTTGCGCAGGAAGTACATGCAGAGTCTGGACTGACCGATCCCCCCGCCGATGGTGTAGGGCAGTTCCTTGTTCAGGATCATGCGGTGGAAATCCATTTCCCGCCGGTCGTCGGCGCCCGCCAGACGCAGCTGCCGGTCCATGGCTTCTTCATCCACCCGGATCCCCATGGAGGAGATCTCAAACGCCCGCTCCAGGATATCGCTCCAGAGGATGATGTCGCCGTTCAGCTCCCAGTCATCATAGTCCGGAGCTCTTCCGTCGTGCTTCTGTCCGGATTTCAGCTCTCCGCCGATCTTCTCGATGAACACCGCCCGCTTCTCCTTGGCGATGGCATCCTCCCGATCCTTGGGTTCCAGGTCCGGATACATGTCCTCCAGCTCCTGTGATGTGATGAAGAAGATCTCGTTGGGCAGATCTGTCCTGAGTTCGTTATAATGCCGGTTGACGAAATCGTTCAGGTTCTTCAGGGCATTGTACAGTGTCACCACCGTCTCCCGCAGATACTCCTGGTTGCGGTCTTCCTTGCGGATGACCTTTTCCCAGTCCCACTGATCCACATAGATGGAGTGAAGGTTGTCCAGCTCTTCATCTCTGCGGATGGCGTTCATGTCCGTATAGAGTCCCGTTCCGGGCTTGAAACCGTATCTGCCCAGGGCCATGCGCTTCCACTTGGCCAGGGACTGAACGATCTCCACTTCCTTCTCGCCCATATCCTTCACCGTGAAGCTGACTGTCCGCTCCACACCGTTCAGGTTATCGTTGAGGCCTGTTTCCGGCGCCACGAACAGCGGCGCGGAGACTCTGCGCAGCTTGAGGCCGTAAGCCAGCTCCTGCTGAAAGAAATCCTTGATCTTCTTGATGGCCCGCTGGCTCTCCATGTAATCGATCTCCGGGGTATACTGGTCCGGCAGTATCAGTTTGCCCATTTGTGTTGTCCTCCTGTTTTATGTTTTTCGTAAATGCTTATCGATTTTTTACAGTTCCTGTTATCTCCTGGAATACTCGCATCCGCAGTAGTTCTGACGGTAAAGGTCATATTTCCGGGACAGCTCGATGGAACGTTTGAATCCGTCCTTCTTCTTGAAATCCCGGTCCAGGAAGCTCAGTCCGTACCGGAGCGCGATGCTGCGCCCGATCTCCGAGATCCTCCGGTAGTTCTTGTGGGGGCTGACGGTAAGGGTCGTCCCGAAATATTCATGCCCGGTCATCTCAGCGGTTTCCGCGGTTTTCTCCAGCCTTTGCAGGAAGCAGATCCCGCAGCGTTCGCCCCCCTCGGGGTCCGATTCATGCCCCTCGGTCAGCCGAAGGAAGGCGCCGGGATTGTAGGGTCCCTCCAGGAACCGGATCCGGGGCTGGCCGATCCGCTCCTCGTTGTAGGCCTGCAGGAATTTCTTCTGGTTCTCCCGCCGCAGCACATATTCCTCTTCATCCGTGATGCAGGGATTATAATAAAAGACGGTGATCTCGAATTCGTCCGCCAGACGTTCGATGACCGCCGTGCTGCAGGGCCCGCAGCAGCTATGCAAAAGCAGGGAAGGTCGCTGTTCCCCCTCCGAAAAAGAGCCCGCCGCTGCCGGCGCATCTGCCGGGCCGGATATGCACATAGTCTCCGGTGACGCTTTTTTGTTCATCCTGTGGTTTCCGCCTTTCTCCATAACGATTTATTATACATCAAACAGATACGGTTTTCTATATTTCAGGAGCTATTTGTGATATAGTTAAACGGCGGAGGACTTGCGCATGAATGATATCCCTTTGATTTTTGACAGGACAGACGGACAGGACCTCAGGATCAACATGATCGGCTCCTGGCTGAAGCGAAACTTCGGGCGAAAAATCGTCAAGCTCAGCATCGACGGCGGCTTCACCTGCCCCAACCGGGACGGCAGCAAAGGCGTCGGCGGCTGTCTCTTCTGCTCCGACAGCGGTTCCGGCGATATGGCCAGCAGCGCGGAAACCTGCGGCGCCAATATCGCGTCCGCCCTGGAAGACCAGATCCGCCTCCTGTCGGAAAAATGGCCCCGGGCCGGATATCTGGCCTATTTCCAGAGCCACACAAACACCTACGCCCCCGCGGAAAGACTGCGGGAGCTTTTCACGGCCGCCCTCCGTCATCCCGATGTGATGGGCCTGGCCGTTGCCACCCGCCCGGACTGTCTCTCGGACGAGGCCCTGGACCTGCTGGAGGAACTCAGCAAACAGACCTTTCTCTGGGTGGAGCTGGGGCTTCAGACCATCCATGATGAAACGGCCCGGGACATGAACCTCTGCCATACACTGGCAGATTACGATGACGCAGTCCGCCGTCTGCAGAGCCGGGGCATCCGGACCGTCACCCACCTGATCCTGGGGCTTCCGGGAGAGACGAAGGAGATGATGCTGGACAGTGTCCGCTATGTCTGCCGGCCTGCTCCCCATCTGTTCGGGCTGAAGCTGCACATGCTGAATGTGGTCAGCAACTCCGCCCTGCCCCTGCGCTATCCCGATTACGATCCCTTTTCCTCCATCGACGAGTACACGGATCTCGTCATCGAAGCGCTGGAGCTCATTCCCCCGGACATCACCATCCACCGCATCTCCGGCGATGCCCCGCGGCCGGTTCTCCTGGCGCCGGCCTGGAGCTGGCGCAAGCGGACCATTCTCAACGAGATCCATCACAAGATGCGGGCGCGGAACACCTGGCAGGGCCGCCGCCAGGGAGAATGAATCCCGGCAGCAAAAGATTCGGCGGAATGAATCCCGGCAGAAAAAGAAAACAGCGGTTGATGACTCAACCACTGTTTTTTGTGGTGCCCAGACTCGGAATCGAACCAAGGACACGGGGATTTTCAGTCCCCTGCTCTACCAACTGAGCTATCTGGGCATACCGTCTATATTCATTTTCGCGATGGAGAGTATACTGGTGGGCCATCAGGGACTCGAACCCCGGACCTGCCGGTTATGAGCCGGATGCTCTAACCAACTGAGCTAATGGCCCACATGTCTCTCATGGTCGGGGTGGCAGGATTTGAACCCGCGGCCTCCTGGTCCCAAACCAGATGCGCTACCAAACTGCGCTACACCCCGATAAAATGGCAGGGGCAGAAGGATTCGAACCCTCGGCACGCGGTTTTGGAGACCGCTG
>CAMNJK010000012.1 GCA_946541435.1 uncultured Bacillota bacterium | reverse complement strand
ACAACATCGAAGCATGCGACAACGCCAAGCAGACCCTGATCGGCCTGGACGGCCTCATGGATCTGGTGGAGCTGAAGATGGACGGCCCTCTGGGAGAGATGGCAAGAGAGATCAAAGAAAGAGCGCTCCTGTTCATGGAGGAGATCGTTGAGAGCGGCGGCTACTTCAACGCGGTACAGGAAGGCTTCTTCGTTGACTCCGGCAAGTATCCCGAGAGAAACGGCGACGGTATCGCCCGTAACATCCAGGGCGGCGTCGGCTACGGCTATATCTTCGAAAGAGAAGAAGACTACATGGCTCCGGTCACAGCGCACTACGGCTACAACAATGTTGAGCAGTACGGCGGCGACCCGGAGAACCCGTCCGCGCTGATCGGCGGATGTACCTTCGAAGACAGAAGCAAGATCGTCTACATCGACGAGCTGGATGAAGAAGACAACGTCAACGTCAGACTGGATAAGGTCAAGAAGTACCTGGACGGCGATTACATCAAGCCGGAAATGGAATGGTGCGGAGACGGCGTCGTCATGATGACCATGTGCATCCCGGCCAACACCCGCGTTTCCGAGGCAGTTGCCCTGGAGATCGGCAACAAGCTGGGTCTGGACGAGCCTACTGTTATCAGCAAGGAGATCCTGCAGAACGCAGAGGGAACGCGTATCGAGATGAAGGGCAAGATCCCCTTCGATATCGATCCGTCCACACTGGAGATCCCGGCTCCGCCGCATCACCAGTCCGACGCGGTTCTGTACAAGGAATTCGAAGAACATCCCATGGTGGTCGTCTGCGGTACCGTCGGCAACGACGAGCACTCCGTAGGTCTGCGTGAGATCATCAACATCAAGCACGGCGGCATCGAGAAGTGGGGCGTCAAGGTCAACTATCTGGGCACCTCCGTACCGGTTGAGAAGCTGGTTGACGCTGCAGTCGAGCTGAATGCCAACGCGATCCTGGCATCCACGATCATCTCACACGACAACATCCACTACAAGAACATGAAGCGGATCAACGAGCTGGCCATCGAAAAGGGCATCCGTGACAAGGTCATCATCGCTGCAGGCGGAACTCAGGTCGTTCCGGAAGAGGCGCGTGAAGTTGGTATGGATGAAGGCTTCGGACGTGATTCCCACGGCATCGATGTTGCTACATTCCTGGCTGAGGAAGCGATGCGCCGCCGTGGCGAGGTACCGCCGGAAGTCGAGGAAGTTGTATAAGCCGGACACTGTCATAACATGGCCCTGACATAGCCGGGGCCATGGGCAGGACATCGTCTTGACATCGTATGGTAAGGTGATTTATATTGAAAGCCGGAGCCGGTTATCGGCTCCGGTTTTCAAAAATCCGAGAACAGAAAACAGTGATCTGAGAATGGAGAAAGTGACATGAAGGTTGATGTACTGGTAGCTGAGATCGGCTCCACCACAACAGTAGTGAATGCGTTTAAGGATATCGACTCTGCGGATCCCGTCTTCTGGGGGCAGGGACAGGCGCCCACCTCCGTCCTGGAGGGGGACGTTCGAATCGGACTTCAGGGAGCCATCGACGATCTTTGCGCCCGCAAAGGAATCGATTCTCTGGAGTACGATGAGATGCTGGCTACGTCTTCAGCAGCGGGCGGTCTGAAAATGACGGTCCATGGGCTGGTATACGATATGACCGCCCGGGCAGCCAAGGAAGCGGCCCTGGGCGCCGGCGGCATCATCCATTTCGTCACAGCGGGCAAGCTGCGCAGAACGGACCTGAAGAAGATCCAGGAGATCCAGCCCAATCTGATCCTGATCGCCGGCGGCGTGGATTACGGCGAACGTGATACAGCCATCGACAACGCGGAGAAGATCCGGTCTCTGGGACTGAAGACTCCGGTGATCTATGCGGGAAACGTGGAAAACCAGGAGGAGATGGAACTGATCTTCGACGAGGAAAGCGGACAGAAGGTCTACAATGTGGACAACGTCTATCCCAAGATCGATGAACTGAACGTAGAACCCTGCCGCAAGGTCATTCAGGATGCCTTCGAGGATCACATCACAGGCGCTCCGGGCATGGAGCACGTGCGGGATATGGTCAACGGACCCATCATCCCCACCCCGGGGGCGGTCATGGAGTGCACCAAGCTGCTCTACGACTGCATCGGCGATCTCTGCGTCATCGACATCGGCGGCGCCACCACAGACGTTCATTCTGTGGCCACAGAATCCGATATGGTGGCCAGGATCATGACCTCTCCGGAACCCAAGGCCAAGCGGACCGTGGAAGGCGATCTGGGCCTGTATGTCAACCGGATGAAGGTCATCGAGTCCATCGGTGAAGAAAACTTCCGCGAGATGTGCGCAGCCCAGGGCGTGGATCCGGACAAGACCCTTGAGACTTATGTGGCCATCCCCAAAAGCGAGGACGAGTTCAAAATGGTGGAGATCCTGGCGGAGGAAGCCTGCATGAAGGCGGTGGAACGCCACGCCGGCCAGATCCGCTACATCTACGGACCCTCCGGCAGGTCCACCACAGCAGAGGGCAAGGACCTGACCACGGTGAAGTACATCGTCGGCACCGGCGGCGCTCTGACCAGGCTGCCCCACCGCAGGGAGATCATGGGACGGATCTGCGAATATGACCAGACCGGCATGCGGCTCTTCCCCACATCCCACGCGGAGATCCTGGTGGACAATGACTACATCATGGCATCTCTGGGCGCGCTCTCCATGAAGCACCGGGAAGGCGCCATCCGTCTGCTGGAAAAGAGCCTGGGCGTCAACTTCGACGATATGCGTCCGGACAGCGACGCGCTGGGGATCCGGAAGGCTTCCGGCGCAAAGGCTGGCGAGGGCCAGGCTGCGGGCCGGGGCGGAGATGGAACCGGCTCAGGTCAAGGGGATGCGCCTGCCTTTGCAGGTCCTGCCATTCTGGCGGACGTTGCCGCGGAGCTGGCGGAGAAGGACGCCAGCCGGGAGGAGATGATCCGGCATATCCTGGAATGCGAGGAGCAGGGCTACGACATGACGGAGTACAAGCTGGACTACGGCCTCATCACGGAGGAAGAAGCGGAAGCGGCCCGGGCGGCAAAGGCGAAGGAAGAAGGCGAGCGGATCATGAGAGAAGCCGTGACCAAAGACCGCCGCATGGTCCAGTCCTGCGGGACGACAGAACTGGCGGAGGACGGACGGCCCAACTGCAACCGTGAATGCCACATCTGCAGTCACACCCACTGTCCCTTCCGGAATAAATGATTGTCAGAAACGAATAAGACCACGAGATCCTGCAAAGGCAAAACCAGCCTTTGCAGGTTTTTTGTCCGGAGACAGCGATGAACGGTTTCAGTTTTTGGACCGTTTTGTTCGTCGGACCGCCGGATGGTTACTGATCCGTCGTTTTAAAAACATATCTGCACCACCTGGTGAGAATTCCAAAAGAATATCGTCAGATTCACATCTTACAAGGGGGGCTGCGCTGATTTCGCTTGCTTTGGTTGAAGAATCGATTGCAAATATGAAGAATCTGCATCATAACTGCCAGGATGGTGTAGATTTGAAATATCCCGATCGGGATCGTTAACGCGAAGCCTTGGGGAATCAAACGAATTCCCATTTATCGCATGAATTCGTTGATTTGCGGCATGAGAGGAGGACAGGGCAGCGTCAAGTGGTGCAGAATCGAAAAACAGCAATGTGGATCTACAACCCCTGATCATCCCGGGCAGTCAGAACCCCTGAGATGCAAAATCTTACCTGAAATAATCGCACAATTCAATCACGGAAATGGCATTGACATCGCAGTAGGACTATGGGATAATCGGAGAGATGTCACGGGGTGGCAGATCGGGCCGCGAAGGCGGCACAGGACGACGAAAGCTATTTTCGGAGGAATTGATGACGAGGATAAAAGACCGAATCAGAAACGGGATCAGGGTCGCAGACGCGGGCAGCGTTCTGCGGGAGCTTTGTTTCCCCCTTGCCGGCGATTCCGGCATGGCAGCTGATTTCAATGATTTTTATATTTTACCCGGTTTCACAGATGTACATGTTCATCTGAGAGAGCCGGGTTTTTCTTATAAAGAGACCATTCGGACGGGATCCATGGCAGCGGCGGCCGGGGGCTTCACCCATGTGCTGACCATGCCCAATCTGGATCCGGTGCCGGACAGCCTGGACCACCTGAAGGAACAGACGGATATCATCGCCCGGGATGCCTGCATCGATGTCCGCCCGCTGGGATCTCTGACCTGCGGGGAAAAGGGCAGGGAGATCTCTGATATCGAAGGGCTGGCGCCCCTGGTGGCGGGATTCAGCGACGATGGCGTGGGGGTGATGGACGATGGCCTGATGAAGGAAGCCATGGCGCGGGTCAGGGCAGCGGGCAGCATCGCGGTGGCCCACTGCGAAGACACGCGTTTCCCCCGGGAGAGCCGGGAGGCAGAGTATCGGCAGCTGGATCGGGATCTGGACCTGGCGGCTCTGACCGGCTGTCCTTATCACATGTGCCATGTTTCCACCCTGGAATCCCTGCAGCTGATCCGGGAGGCCAAAAAAGCCGGCCTGGATGTGACCTGTGAGACGGCGCCCCATTACCTGACCCTGGCGGATGATGAACTGGCAGACGACGGCCGGTTCAAAATGAATCCCCCCATCAAAACAGCGGCAGACCGGGAGGCGCTGATCGAAGCAGTCCTGGACGGCACGGTGGATATGATCGCCACGGACCATGCGCCCCACAGCGCAGCGGAGAAATCAAAAGGCTTTGCCGGCAGCGCCTATGGCATCGTTGGCCTGGAGACAGCCTTCCCGGTGCTCTATACCAGACTGGTCCGGACCGGGATCCTTCCCATGGAGAAGCTGGTGGATCTGCTGACGGACGCGCCCAACCGGCGGTTCGGCATCGGCGGAGAGGCAGGAGAGATCCCGGGAAGCTTCACCGTCTGGGATCTGGACAGACCATGGAGCATCGACCCGGCTGACTTTCGGAGCATGGGCCGGAGCACGCCCTTTGCCGGCTGGGAAGTATACGGAAGATGCATGATGACAGTATACCGGGGAAAGACCGTTTTCCTGCGGGGGTAATAAAGAATGAAGAATACGATCCTGACGATAAAACAGCAGCAAAGAATCGCGCCGGACACCTGCGAGATGGTGCTGCAGGCGGCGGGGACGGACGCGGCAGTTCTGGAAGAAGTCCGGCCGGGTCAGTTCATCAATATCAAAATCGATGGATTCTATCTGCGCCGGCCCATTTCCATCTGCGACTGGGATGCGGCAGCGGGGACCATCACCATCATTTACAAGACGGTGGGGCAGGGAACAGAGGCCATGTCCCGGATGACGGCGGGGCAGGAACTGGATATCCTGTGGCCGCTGGGCAACGGATATGATCTGGGATGCCTGCCGCAGCGGCCCCTTCTGATCGGCGGCGGCGCGGGGGTGCCGCCCATGTACGGCCTCTGCAGGAAGCTGGCGGAAGCCGGCGCAAGGCCGCAGGTGATCCTGGGCTTTCGCAGCGCGGCGGATGTATTCTATCAGGAGAAGTTCCAGGCCCTGGGGGCCAGGGTCCTGATCACAACGGAGGACGGCAGCGCCGGCATCCGGGGATTCGTCACCGATGCCATGGCTGCGCTTGGGACTGGATCCGCGGCGGCGCTTGAGCCTGGATCCGCGGAAGAGCATGCGAACGAAAGCGCTTATGACGGTGTCTTCGCCTGCGGACCGGAGCCCATGCTCCGGGCGGTGGATCAGAATGCTCCCGCGGAGATCCCGGGACAGATGAGCTTCGAGGAACGGATGGGCTGCGGCTTCGGCGCCTGCATGGGCTGCAGCTGTGAAACGAAATACGGCGCCAAAAGGATCTGTAAGGACGGTCCGGTCCTGGAGAGGAGTGAGATCATATGGTAGCAGACATGAAGACCAGCCTTTGCGGGATCGAACTGGACAATCCGGTGATGGCGGCCAGCGGCACCTTCGGGTACGGACTGGAGTTCGCGGAAATCTATGATATCAATATCCTGGGAAGCTTCAGCTTCAAGGGGACCACGCCCCAGCCCAGGTTCGGCAACCCCACACCGCGGATCGCCGACTGCACCGAAGGGATGCTGAACAGCGTGGGTCTGCAGAATCCGGGGGTGGACGCAGTCATCGCCGAAGAACTGCCGGCTCTGGCGAAGGTGTTCCATAAGCCGGTGATGGCAAATGTCTGCGGCGGTTCGCCGGCGGATTACGCGGAGGTGGCGGAAAAGCTGGACCAGTGCAGCCAGGTGGGCTGGATGGAGGTCAACATCTCCTGCCCCAATGTGAAGAGCGGCGGCATGGCCTTCGGCACGGATCCGGGGGCGGCGGCAGAGGTGATCAGCGCGGTGCGGCGGGTGACCAGAAAGCCGGTGATCGCCAAGCTTTCTCCCAATGTGACAGATATCGCGGAGATCGCCCGGGCCTGCGAGGCAGCGGGGGCGGACGGTCTGACAGCCATCAACACCCTGCTGGGGATGCGGATCGACCTGAAGACCCGTCAGCCGATCCTTGCCAATACCATGGGCGGCTTTTCCGGACCGGCAGTCTTTCCGGTGGCCCTCAGAGCGGTCTGGCAGATCAGCCGGGCGGTGGACCTGCCGGTGATCGGCTGCGGCGGCATCTGCAGCGCGGAGAACGTTCTGGAGATGATGATGGCCGGGGCTGCGGCGGTCCAGGTGGGATCGGCCAACCTGACAGTGCCGACAGCCTGCCGTGACATCATCGGGGACCTGCCGGGTGCCATGGAGAAATACGGCATCAGAAGTCTGAAAGAGCTGCGGGTCCGCTGAAACAGCGCGGCGGATCACGCGTGAGATAAGGATACAATAAGGAAAATAAGGAAACAACGAGGAGAAGAAGATGGGAAAAGATGTGATCATCGCCTGCGATTTCAGCAGCGCGGAGCAGACCTATGAATTCCTGGACCGGTTCGGGGACAGACGTCCTTTCGTGAAGATCGGCATGGAGCTGTATTACGCGGCCGGGCCCCAGATCGTCCGCCAGCTGAAGCAGCGCGGGCACAAGGTCTTTCTGGATCTGAAGCTGCATGACATTCCCAATACGGTGGAAAAAGCCATGCGCGTCCTGGCGGACCTGGATGTGGATCTGTGCAATGTCCACGCCGCGGGAACCAGGAAAATGATGGAAGCCGGCCTGCGGGGCCTGACGGAAGGCGCGGGAAAAGAAGACCGGCCTTTGCTCATCGCGGTGACCCAGCTCACATCCACATCCCAGGAACAGCTGGCGGAAGACATCCTGATCGACCGTCCCATGGAGGACGTGGTGGCAGCCTATGCAGCCGGCGCGAAGGCGGCAGGTCTGGACGGCGTGGTATGTTCGCCCCTGGAGTCGCCGGTGGTCCATGAACAGCTGGGCGCAGATTTCCTGACTGTGACACCGGGCGTCCGGCTGGCGGGGGACGCGGCCGGGGATCAGACCCGGGTGACCACGCCGGCAAAGGCCAGGGAACTGGGATCGGATTACATCGTTGTGGGACGGAGCATCACTGCGGCGGAGGATCCCCTGGTGTCTTATGAACAGTGTCTGCGTGATTTTGTGGGAGACAAGGCAGAAGCGTAAACAATACACGATATATACAGGAGGAGCATATGAGTGAGATGAGAAAAGAAGCGGCGAAAGCCCTGCTGGAGACCCAGGCAGTCTTCTTCCGGCCGGAAGAACCCTTCACCTGGGCCAGCGGAATCAAGAGCCCGGTCTACACAGACAACCGGCTGGTGCTGACCGCGCCCCGGGCCCGGCAGGTCATCGAAGAGGGACTGATCGCCCTGATCCGGGAGACTTATCCGGAGGCGGAAGCCCTGTTCGGCACGGCCACCGCGGGGATCCCCCATGCGGCCATCGCAGGGTACGCCATGGATCTCCCCATGGGATATGTCCGGTCCGGCGCCAAGGACCATGGCCGGGCAAACCGGATCGAAGGCCGGGTCGGCCCCGGACAGAAGGTGGTGGTGGTGGAGGACCTGATCTCCACCGGAGGAAGCTGCATCGAGGCAGCGAAGGCCCTGCAGGAAGCGGGCGCTGATGTACTGGGCGTGATCTGCATCTTCTCATACAACCTGAGCAAGAGCAGGGCGGCCTTTGAAGAAGCAGGCCTGGAGTACCACAGCCTGACGGATTTTGACTGCGTGGCGCAGACTGCCGCGGAGATGAAATATATCAGTGAAGAAGACATTGCGCAGTTAATGGAATTCAGAAACAATCTGTAAGTGTAAGTAGTAACAGGAGGAAAAAGATTTGAGACATTTGATTGACATTATGGATCTTTCCATCGAAGAGCTGGATGAGATGATCGCAGTAGCCAAGGACATCATTGCGGATCCGGAAAAATACGCCCACAAGTGCGCGGGAAAAAAGCTGGCGACCCTGTTCTTTGAGCCGTCCACCAGAACCCGCCTGAGTTTTGAAGCCGCCATGTATGAACTGGGCGGCAATGTGCTGGGATTCTCGGAAGCGCAGAGCTCTTCCGCAGCCAAGGGAGAGAGCGTGGCGGATACCATCCGTACCGTGGGATGCTATGCTGACATCATCGCCATGCGTCACCCCAAGGAAGGCGCGCCCATCGCGGGTACCCGGCGGTCCACAGTCCCGGTCATCAACGCGGGCGACGGCGGACACAATCATCCAACCCAGACACTGACAGACCTTCTGACCATCAGCCGTGAGAAGAACAGACTGGACAACCTGACCATCGGACTCTGCGGCGACCTGAAATTCGGCCGGACAGTCCACTCCCTGATCAACGCCATGTCCAGATATCCGAACAACAAGTTCATCCTGATCTCACCGGACGAACTGCGGATCCCCGAATACCTGAAGTATGAGACCATGATCAAAAAGAACCTGGAATTCGTGGAAACAGACGATCTGGAGAACGCCATGCCGGAGCTGGACATCCTCTACATGACAAGAGTTCAGAGAGAACGGTTCTTCAATGAACAGGACTACTTAAGACTGAAGGACAGCTACATCCTGACGCCGGACAAGCTGGACAACGCCAAAGAGGACCTGTCCATCCTGCATCCCCTGCCCCGTGTCAATGAGATCTCCGTGGCCGTGGATGATGATCCCAGAGCCAGATATTTCGAGCAGGTCCTGAACGGCAAGTACATCCGTATGGCCCTGATCCTGATGCTGCTGGAGGAAGCAAAGCGCAACCCCGTGCCCGACTGGCAGAAGCAGTAACAAATGAAATCCATGAAACCGAAAATGTAATTGAAAGAGACAGGAGAGAAATACAATGATCATTGGAAAAATCGAAGACGGCATCGTTCTGGACCACATTCAGGCCGGACAGGGAATGCGGCTGTATGACATATTGAATCTGGACAAACTGGACTGCGAAGTGGCGCTGATCCAGAACGCGCCCAGCGGAAAGATGGGACGCAAGGACATTCTGAAGATCGACAAGCTGATCGATCTGGATATCGATGCGGTGGGATTCGTGGACCCCGGCATCACCGTCAACATCATTGAGAACGGCGAGCGGGTAAAGAGAGGTAAGCCGGAGCTGCCGGAGAGGATCGTGGACATCGTCAAGTGCAAAAACCCGCGCTGCATCACCACGATTGAACAGGAGCTTCCCCAGGTCTTCAACCTGACCGACCGGAAGAACAAGATCTACCGCTGCGCTTACTGCGAGAGCAAGGCCAAATAGCGGGCGGCCGATTCTAAGACAAACCCTTCATATTCTCAAATAACAAAAAACTGCTGTTCATCAGCAGTTTTTTTGTGGATTTTACTTGCGTGAAGCGGCGAAGCGTGGTAATATGATTCACATATTTATTCGTTAAAATGAATATAAATACAAATGATAAGCATTTTGCAAAGGCTGGAAAAGCGGAGGGACAGATGAAATTCAAGGTCTTTATCGACGGGGCTGAAGGAACCACAGGGCTGAAAATACATGAATACTTCCAGAAAAGACAGGATCTCCATGTGCTGCAGATCGACCCGGCCCGCCGAAAGGATCCGGAGGCAAGACTGGCCATGATGAAGCAGGCAGACGTCAGCTTCCTCTGCCTTCCGGACGCTGCGGCGAAAGAAATCTGCGCGGCGGCGCCGGCGGACTGCAGGCTCATCGATACATCCACTGCCCACCGGGTCTGCAAAGGCTGGACCTACGGGTTTCCGGAGCTTCGGATCTCAGCGGCAGGAAGTCAGAAGGGAAGCCGGAAGCAGCGGGACCAGATCCGGGAAGCAAGCCGCGTTGCCAATCCCGGCTGTCATGCGACAGGAGTCATAGCTCTCCTGCGGCCCCTGGTGCAGAATGGCTTTCTGCCGCCCACAGCCCGGGTGAACGCCGTATCCCTGACCGGATACAGCGGCGGCGGCAAGAAGATGATCGCGGCTTATGAGGACCCGGCGCGGAAGGCCGGGGATCCCGGCGGCGGACAGGATTCCCCGGATCTCCGCAAAAGCCCCGGCCAGTACGGGCTGACCCAGAACCACAAGCACATTCCCGAGATCATGCAGATGACAGGACTCACGATAAAGCCATCCTTCATGCCCATCGTCGCGGACTACTACAGCGGGATGGAGGTCACCGTGCCCCTGTCCGGAGAGGCATTGCAGGGAAAAGGCCAGCTTTTGCGGGAACTCTACCGGGACTATTACGCGGCGGAGCCCCTGGTACAGGTGACGGAGGAAGATGCCCCGGCGGGATTCATCTACGCGAACCGGCTGGCAGGGACCAACCGGCTGGAGATCTCGGTGCGCGGGGACGAAGACAACATTCTGCTGACAGCGACCTTTGACAATCTGGGAAAGGGCGCGTCGGGGGCGGCGGTGCAGAATATGAATATCATGTTAGGTATTGAAGAAACGAAAGGACTGATTTAGATGAATACAGAGATGGAGAAAGGATTTGCTGAAGTTTCAGGCGGCGTATGCGCGGCCAAAGGTTTTCGGGCCGCCGGGATCCACTGCGGATTTCGTTACAGCAAAGAAAAGAAGGATCTGGCCCTGATCGTCAGCGACTCCAGGTGCGCGGCGGCGGCGGTCTACACACAGAACAAGGTCAAGGGGGCGCCCATCGCGGTGACCAGACGGAACATTGCGGACGGATATGCCCGGGCCATCATCTGCAACAGCGGCAACGCCAATACCTGCGCGCCCGGCGGGGAGCAGCTGGCAGAGGAGACCTGCAGGATCACCGCGGAGGTCCTGGGAACGGAGCAGGAGGATATCGTGGTCTGCTCCACAGGTGTGATCGGGGAGAAGATGACCATTGAACCTTTTGCAAAAGGGATCCCGCTCATCGCCAAGGAACTGAACCCCTTCGGTTCGGAGGATGCGGCCCAGGCCATCATGACCACGGATACCGTTTCCAAATCCATCGCTGTTGAATTTGATCTGAACGGCACGACCTGCCGGATCGGCGGGATCGCCAAGGGAAGCGGGATGATCGATCCCAATATGGCCACCATGCTGTCCTTCATCACCACAGATGCAGACATCGATCCGGGCCTTCTGCAGAAGGCTCTGTCACAGGATATCCTGACCAGCTATAACCAGATCTGCGTGGACGGCGACACCTCCACCAATGACATGGTGGTGGTCCTGGCCAATGGGCAGGCGGGGAATGCCGGGATCACGGAGGAGGGCGAGGCCTATCAGGTCTTCTGCGGGGCCCTGTCTAAGGTGACCCGTTATCTGGCCAGACAGCTGGCCAGAGACGGCGAAGGGGCGACGAAGCTGATCGAGTGCAATGTATCCGGCGCGCCGGATGAAGGAACTGCCCGGGCCGTCAGCAAGTCGGTGATCTCCTCCAATCTTCTGAAGGCGGCCATCTTCGGCAGCGACGCCAACTGGGGCAGGGTGCTCTGCGCCATCGGCTATACGCCGGGGGATTTCAGCGCGGACCATATCGATGTGGTGATGCGGTCCGCCGCCGGCTCTGTCCTGGTCTGTCAGGATTCCAAACACCACCCCTACAGCGAGGCGGAAGCATCGAAGATCCTGGGAGAAAAGGAGATCGCCATCGATATCGAGATGCATTCCGGAGACGCGGCTGCCACCGCCTGGGGATGCGATCTGACCTACGATTATGTCAGGATCAACGGAGATTACAGGAGCTGAGGAAATGGTAAATCAGAGAGATTTGGACAAGGCGGAGGTGCTGGTGGAGGCGCTTCCCTATATACGCAGATTCAACCGCAAGGTCATCGTGGTCAAGTACGGCGGCAGCGCCATGATCGACGAGACCCTGAAGCAGGATGTGATTGAAGACATCGTCCTGCTGAAGCTGGTGGGATTCAAGCCCATTCTGGTTCACGGCGGGGGCAAGGAGATCAGCAAATGGACCGGGAAAATCGGTCTTGAAACGAAGTTCCTGAACGGACTGCGGGTGACGGACGCGGAGACCATGGAGCTGGCGGAGATGGTGCTGGCCAGGGTCAACAAGGAGCTGGTGAGCCGGGTCCAGGCCCTGGGGGTAAAGGCGGCAGGCATCAGCGGCAAGGACGGCGGCCTTCTGAAGGTCCGCAAAAAGAAGTCCTCAGAGGGTGATCTGGGCTTCGTGGGCGAGGTGACGGGGGTGGATCCCAAGATCCTCCAGGATCTCTTAAAGAACGATTATCTGCCCATCGTATTTCCGGTGGCCATGGATGAAGAGATGAATTCCTACAATGTCAATGCGGACGAGGCGGCGGGGGCCATCGCCATGGAGCTGAACGCGGAAAAGCTGGCCTTCCTTTCTGACGTAGAAGGTGTGCGGATGGACCCGGAGGATCCGGATTCCGTGATCTCCGAGCTCTATACCGGTGAAGCGGCGGACCTGATCGAGCAGGGCGTGATCACCGGGGGCATGATCCCCAAGATCCGCAACTGCATCGACGCCATCAGCAAGGGCGTGAACCGGGTGCATATCCTGGACGGGAGGATCCCCCACAGCCTGCTGCTGGAGATCTTCACGGACAAGGGCTGCGGCACGGCCATCGTGCGGCCCCATCAGGAGAAGTACTGGAAGCAGAAGGCTTGAGGACAGAGCAGACAGAGAGGGAAGAGCAGAAGGTACAGACAGGACAGAGTAAAAGGTACAGAGAGGACAGGAAAATGGAACAGTGTACAGCGGCAGAGTGGAAGGCAAAAGATCAGGAATATATCGTGGGAACCTATGGCAGATTCGACCTGCTGGCAGAGCGCGGCAGCGGCGCCGTGTGCCAGTCGCCGGAAGGAAAGGAATACATCGATTTCACCTCCGGCATCGGCGTGAATTCTCTGGGCTTCTGCGATCCGGACTGGATCCGGGCGGTGACAGACCAGCTGGGGAAGCTTCAGCACATTTCGAATCTCTATTACACCATGCCCCAGATCCGGCTGGCGGAGGAACTGACATCCCGCACAGGCATGGCGAAAGCCTTTTTCTGCAACTCCGGCGCCGAGGCCAACGAGGTGGCCATCAAGACCGCCAGAAAATACGGGAGCACGGTGCTGGCGGAGCAGATGAAGAAGGACGCCGGAGCACCGACGGACGGGCCGGAGCGCGCAAACCGCATCATCACCCTGCGGGATTCCTTCCACGGCAGGACCATGGCCACCATCACAGCCACCGGCCAGGACCATTACCATCAGTACTTTACACCCTTTGTGGAGGGGTTCGATTACTGTGCTCCGGGTGACGCGGAGCATCTGTCGTCCCTGATCTGCGATGACACCTGCGCCATCATGATCGAGCTGATCCAGGGCGAAGGCGGTGTCAATGATCTGAGTCAGGAATTTGCCGGCGCGGTCCAGGATCTCTGCCGGGAGCACGGGCTGCTTCTGATCATCGACGAGGTGCAGACGGGGATCGGCAGGACCGGGACCTTGTTCGCTTATGAACAGTACGGACTTCAGCCGGATATCGTGACCTTTGCCAAGGGGATCGGCGGCGGTCTGCCCATCGGCGGGGCGCTGATGGCGGAGACCTGCTGCCATGTGCTGGCGCCGGGAGATCACGGGACCACCTTCGGCGGCAATCCGGCCATCTGCGCGGGCGCGCTGGCGGTACTGCAAAAGCTGGACGCTGCCATGCTGGAGGAGATCCGGGCGAAAGGCGAGTACATCCGGAAACGCCTGTCCGCCCTGCCGGAAGTAACCGAACTGACCGGCCGGGGCATGATGATCGGGATCTCGCTGAAGGACAAGGATCCGAAGGAAGTCCTGGCCGAAGCCCTGGAGAAGGGCCTGCTGGTCCTGACCGCGGGGGACAGGCTCCGCCTGCTTCCGCCGCTGACCATCTCCCGGGAGGAACTGGACAGAGG
>CAMNJK010000011.1 GCA_946541435.1 uncultured Bacillota bacterium | reverse complement strand
AAAACCTTGAATCAAATCGTCACCACAAGCTCCCTGCACAACCCCATGTGGTGCAGAGTTTGAAAATCCGGGATAAAATCTTCACCACGAGCTCCCTGCGCATGCCCT
Source organism: uncultured Bacillota bacterium (assembly GCA_946541435.1). Lineage (GTDB taxonomy): Bacteria > Bacillota > Clostridia > Peptostreptococcales > Anaerovoracaceae > Lentihominibacter. Next base: position 14,664 of record CAMNJK010000011.1, on the reverse strand, counting down.
TGTGGTGCAGATTCAGAAAAAGCTGAACCAAATCGTCACCACTTTCCCCGGTCTGCCTGTTGAACGTCGCCGCAGCTGTTACCGCAGATGCTTGTCCAGCAGATCGGCGAAGAGCATGGCGTTTTCTTCGGAGGTGAAGATGGCCCGGGCGGACACATCGTTTCCGCCGCCCTTGCCCTGATAGAAGGAGGCGTATTCCTTCACCAGCTTGCCGCAGTGGGGCGTCCCGCCGGAGACCAGGATGAAGGATGTGTTCTGCTTGGCGTAGAGCAGGATCAGCTTCGGCGCTTTCTTCATGTAACGCTTGCCCATGTCGAAGGCATCGTCCAGGGAAAGGTTGTCCAGGGGCCACAGGAGCAGGGGGCCGGCAGGGTCCTGCAAAGGCTGGCCGATCCCGGCGTTATCCTGCAAAGGCTGGCCAGCCTTTGCATCCTTACCTGCCAGGGCGGCATCCAGGGCGGCGCATTCCTTGTCGATCAGTGCTTTCTTGATATGATAGAGCTGGTCCTTGGTTTCGGCCAGCTTTTGCTCCTGGACACGAAGCTTGGCAGGAAAATCGTCAATTGACGATGAATACTGGTTGGACAGATCTGTCAGGATATCGTGCTTGCGGTCGTAGTCCGCCAGGGCCCGCTGACCGGCTTCGAAGTAGATCCGGAACATGTTCTTATAGTTCTCGACTTTGAAGATCTTGATCAGGCCGACCTGGCCGGCGGTGGCAGGGTGGGTCCCGCAGCAGGCCACGCAGTCGGCGGCGTTTTCCGGGGATCCGACGCAGACGATGGAAATGTCCTCGTCAAAGGCCAGCGCCTTGCGGAGGGGCATCTTCTCTGCTTCGGCCCTGTCGTCAAACCGGAAGACGGTAACGGGGGCGTCGGACCAGACGACTTCATTGGCGCGGCGCTCGCATTCCAGGGCCAGGGCCATATCGATGCTGTCCGGGCGCGGCGTGTCCGGATCGGTGGGGTCGTCCTCCAGGCTGATGTCGATGGTCATGTAATCGTCGCCCATGTGGAAGCCCCGGTTGACGCCGCCGCAGCGGGCGTAGAAAATGCCGGACAGGATATGCTCGCCGCAGTGACGCTGCATGTTATCAAAGCGGCGGCTCCAGTCCAGGCTGCAGCTGACAGTTTTTCCGGCGGCAGGCAGATCGGCGGGGTCCGGGATCCGGACGGTATGGATCACATCGCCGTCTTCGGTTTCCTGGACATCCACCACATCCCATGGACCGAGATGTCCCAGGTCGCAGCTCTGGCCGCCCCCTTCCGGGAAGAAGGCGGACTGGTCGAGGCGGACCGTGAAGAGCGGCAGCGAATCATTTTTATCAGGAGCCGCGGGTTCAGCTGCGGTGATCACAGCATCCCACGCGCGGGTGTAAACATCCTGCTGGTATAGTCTGATGGTCATCTGATTGGAACTCCTTTCAATGCAAATATGTACAAAAATGATACTGTTTTTCCGCAAAAAAGTCAATCTTGACGATGCCTTTGCGGGGATCTCGGTATATAATAGAAGGACCCGAGACAGCGGGAAATGCCGGATCCTGAGAAATGAAAAATGCCTGACGATTCGCATTTGTCCGCGAACACTTTTTAAAAGAACGCTGAAAAAGGCTGAAAATCCACATTTGTGAGGGTTTGGAGAAGAAGTGTTCGATAACCATAAAAAACCTGTGGATAACAATATCCAAAAATTAACACTTGACATGCCGCGGCATTGAAATTTCAACATTAGTTAAAATTTGGTTATCCACAATCGGCCTTGGATAAAATCGTATACAATTTTCGATTTCCTGTGGAAAAGGCAGAAAACCCTTAAAAAATCACGAAAAACCGATTGTTGAAAGCACAGGCTCAAAAAAGAACACGGGTTGACATAAAACCGAAGGGAAACAAGCGTCAAAAAATATTTTTTTAACAAAATCGACCGGAAAAGGAAGACTGAACGAAAATGCTGAAAGAAAAAATCAACTATAGAAGCGAACTGCCGGTGAATGTGATCACGGCGAATATCAAAGAGTACCCGATCCACTTTCATGATGATATGGAAGTGGTCTATGTGCTGGAGGGGAACATCAAAATGCGCAACGGGTACTATACCTATACACTGAAGCAGGGAGACATCTACATCATCAACGACCGCGAGATGCACAGCTTCGAAAACACGGGCAAAGACAACATGGTCATGATGCTGCAGATCGACCTGTCCTATTTCTCACGCTACTATGATAATCTCCGGAACAATTTCTTCGTTACCGATGTGAGCGATGACGACGACGAAAGTCTGGAAGTGTTGCGCGGGATCCTTGCCAGGATTATGCTGGAGGTTCTGCAGAAGGGCTACGGCTATGAACACAAGGTCATCGAAAGCACCCACAACCTGATCGCCTGTCTCCTTGCTGATTTTCAGTATTTCGTCATGGATGACGGGATCTTCAGGAACGAGGCCAGCAACAAGGGGAACAAGATCCTGGCGGGCAGACTCAACCGGATCACCGATTATATGTATGATAACTACAACCGGAAGCTGACCCTGGGGGAGATCGCAGAGCGGGAGCATCTGAGCATCTACTATCTGTCCCATGTCATCAAGGAGGCCACCGGCCTCAGCTTCCAGGATCTGCTCAGCTATATCCGGGTGGAGGAATCGGAGATCCTGCTGCTGGGAACCAACAAGAAGATCGGCGCCATCGCAGAGGAAGTGGGTTTCTCCGCGGTACGGTATTTCATCAAACACTTCGAGCAGTGGTTCGGCATGCATCCCCTGGAGTACCGCAGGAAATACGCCGGCAGGGTCATCAGCCGGGAAAGCGGCGCCAGATTCGAACTCTGCCCGCCGGCGCGCATCGAGGAGGCCATCCGATATCAGGCCAGCGATGTCTACGTTGATTACCTGGACCGGGTGAAAGCGGCGCCGGTGATCATCGACATCGATATCTACGATTCCTTCGCGGAGACGCTGCAGGACAAGCCCGCCCTGGCGGAGATCATGGAGCGGCCGGAGAACGCGGTGATGGCGGAGCCCTATCAGCGTCTGATGGGACTGGAGGAGAATGTGATCGCTGCTGGAGAAAACTACATCGTGACCACCCGGTGCAATTTCCCGGGACCCATGGACAGCATGTCGATCCTGATGTACAACATCGACACCAACCTGTCAAAATTCCTGCGCAAGTCCGAATCCCAGGAAGGACTGCTGAAGATTTTCCGGCATTATGACCCGGATGCGGAATTCCTGATCCGCAGCAACGGGTTCGAAGGGGAGTTCAGGATCCTGCGCTGGCGTCTGGATGCGGAACATATCCTCCGGCGGCTCGAGATGGCCACTGCTCCGAATCGCAGCGGGGGACTTCGGCAGCTGCTCCTGGATGACCTGCAGGGAAGCGCGGTGGTCTCCTCGGAGACCTTTACCGCATCGGACGCGCTGAGCATTCGGGCGATATTTAAGGGGATCGGGGCAGAACTGGTCCTGATCGACCGCAAATAGAGCCTGAAACAAGCCGGATAAAAGGCCGAAGAACAACAGCATAATTGTCTCGAAAGGGGGACAAGATTGTTATTGCAATATTTGGCGAACAGGTCTAAAATTAAATTGAGAGAATATTCCGTCGAAGGAATTTCAAGCTGAAATAACATGGGGAGGTATCGATATGAAAATACTTATTATAGGCGCAGGCGGCGTTGGAACTTCAACAGCGAAGATCATCGAGAGAGCCGGAGCGGAAGGCGATTGGGCTGAAAAAGTCGTCGTCGCTGACTATGATCTGGCGAGAGCGGAAAAAGTAGCAAACGAAATCTGCGGCGGCGGCAAATTTGTACCGGCACAGATCAACGCGATGGATCCTGAGAGCATCAAGGCCGTCGCGAAAGAGCATGACGTTGATTTCGCCATGAACGCCTGCGATCCGAGAATGAATGAAACCATCTTCGACACATGTCTGGAGATCGGCATTGGATATCTTGACTGCGCCATGACACTGGGCACAGAGCATCCGGAGAAGCCCTACGAACTGTCCTACATCAAACTGGGTGACTATCAGTTCGCGAAGCAGAAGGAATGGGAAGCATCCGGCAAGATGGCGATCTGCGGTTCCGGCGTAGAACCGGGCATGGCAGACGTATTCGCCAAGTATGCTGAGAAGCACCTGTTCGACAAGATCGATGAGATCAATGTCCGTGACGGTGACAACTACGGCAACACAGATTCCGACTTCGGTTTCTCCGTATGGACCACCATCGAGGAATGCCTGCAGCCGCCGGTCATCTGGGAAAAGAACGAAGAGTTCCCGGATGGACACTGGTTCTGCACAGAGAACTTCTCCGAGCCTGAGATCTTCAACTTCCCGGGCGGCATCGGTGATGTAGAAGTCATCAACGTAGAGCACGAAGAAGTCCTGCTGGTTCCCAGAGAGATCGACTGCAACCGCTGCACATTCAAGTACGGCGTTCCCGCAGACTTCCGGAAGAAGCTGCTGGTACTGAAAGAGTACGGCCTGGCGGACAAGCGCACCAAGATCAAGGTGGGCGATTCCGAGATCACACCGCGTGACTTCGTCTGCAAGGTCATCCCGTCTCCGGTAGACGCCACCATGACCATGACAGGCAAGGGCTGCGCAGGCACATGGGTCACCGGCTGGAAGGACGGCAAGTACAGATCCGTTTATCTCTATCAGGTAGCGGACAACCAGGAGTGCATCGCCAAGTACACCACCAACTCCGTCGTTGCCCAGACCGCTGTCAGCCCGGTCATCATGATGGAACTGATCGCCAAGGGCATCTGGAACGAAGCGGGCGCATGGGGTCCGGAGCACTTCGATCCCGATCCATTCGTAGAGAGACTGGCCAAGTACGAATTCCCGGCAGGCATCAAGGAAATGGATTCCGAGTATGCGGATGACCTGAACGAGAAGGCATTCCTGGCAGCTGTCAGCAAATAACGATGCAAAGGCTGGCCAGCCTTTGCGCAGGAAGCTTCGGCGCACATGCCGAAATGAACTGAATCAGAGAGAGCGTATTGAAAAGGTACGCTCTTTTTATTATGAAAAATAAGGAAACTGATAGTATTTTCTGCCAGTTCAATATGGTATAATAACTATGTATCATGTGTCGGATTTATTTCAGACATAACGCAATGATAAACTAATAAGATGATACTGAAGCGTAAAAGGAGAGGAGTGTAAATGATGAAAAAGCTGATCGCATTATTCGTGACGGCGTGCATGTTGGTAATCTTCGTGCCGGCTGCAGCTTCTGCGTACAGCATAGGGGGAGATCAACCGACGGAACCGGCTGTAACGCAGGATCTTGCCGTGACACCGGCGGATACGGAAGTGTCCGTGGAAGCGCCGGAGGGGGTGGAGACCGAAACCCCTGAAATGGAGGCCGCAGAAGGGGAAGGCTGGCAGCAGGACACCGCCACCGGTAAGTGGAAGTACATCATGAACGGTATCGCGGTGCTCGGATTCCAGAAGTTCGGGACATCGACCTACTATTTCGATGCTACCGGATTTATGGTGATCGACTGGCAGACCATCAACGGAAACCGCTACTATTTTGATACCACAGCGGGTACACCGGGAGCTCCGGGCAGCACCTACGGCGTTATGAAGACCGGCTGGTGGAACAACGCCGGAACCAAGTATTATTTCGATCCGGCGACAGGCATCATGAAAACCGGATGGCTGACCCTGTACGGTGAAAAGTATTACTTCAAGGACAACGGCGTCATGAAGACCGGCTGGCTGAAACTGAACGGCAACAAATACTGGTTCAAGAACAACGGCCAGATGGTGACCGGATCCAAGAAGATCAACGGTTACAAATACTATTTCAACGACAACGGTCATATGGCCACCGGCTGGGTCACCCGTGACGGCGGCAAGTATTACTACAATACCAACAACGGCCGCATGAAGACCGGCTGGCTGACCCTGAGCGGCAAGAAGTATTATCTCAACGACAAGAACGGCAAGATGTACACCGGACTGAAGACCATCTCCGGGTACAAGTATTACTTCGCCGACTCCGGCGTGATGCAGACCGGGGCCAAGAAGATCAACGGCAGCCTCTACTATTTCTTCTCCAGCGGCAGAGCGCCCAGAAGCGCAGGCTGGTTCAAGGGCTCCGACGGCAAGACCAGATACTGCATCGGCAGCGGCAAGGTGGCCACCGGCAAGAAGCAGATCGGCGGCAACTGGTATGAATTCAGCAAGAAGACAGGTGTCTGCCTGAGAAATCTGGGCGACAGCTATGATCAGGCCATCAAGAACATGAGCAGCCGGACAGGCTATCTGATCCAGGTCATCAAGAGCAAATATCAGGTCAGAGTCTACAAGGGCAGCAAGGGCAACTGGACCAAGAAATACACCTTCACCTGCGGCATCGGTGATTCCAGTCATCCGACCCCCAGCGGGACCTTTACCGTCCAGGGCAAGACAGCCCACCACAATTACAGGACCGGCGGCAAGGACGCCCACTGGAACAACGGACTGGACCTGACTGGTTCCGGACCAAAGGGAAACGGATTCAATGGCTATGTATGGTCCGATGTTTATCCCAACGGATCCATCATTGACAGCACCCTGGGGAAAAACTGTACCGGGGGACGGGTACGTGTCTCCGAAAGCAATTCCGGATGGCTCTACAACAATATCGGAGTCGGAACTACAGTATATATTCACTGATCCTGCTGAGATCGAAAGGAGAATGAGATGACTACGACATTAAAGAAACTGCCTGCGATCCTGCTGGCAGTGATCGTGGCGGCGGCCCTGGCCGTAGGAATCGGCGCTGCCCTGCAGCCCGCCTACGCGGATGATGCCGCGAGCAACGCATATTATCTGATCGTTATGCCGGCGGAGGAAGGAAATGATACCGTTCTGCCCGGCCAGAAGCTGCTGATGAAAGCGACCGTCTATGACAGTGAGGGAGAAGACGTGACCGGACAGGTGGTTATCAAGGATCCCCAGTGGACGGTGGCAGAGGGCTCCGAATACGCTGCATATGAACCGGCATCAGCTGATGGGAAGGACGCCTATCTGGTATTCAACGGGACCCCCGCGGATGTGGAATCCGAAGAACTGTATGCATCCCTGCAGCTGACCGCCGAGATCAGCGGACAGGTGCAGACATCCAACGCCTATCCCGTGACCTGCGCGTCCAGCTATTACAGGCTGGTGGGCACAGATCTGGATCCCTACCTGGCGAAGGGCAAATCCCAGGAAGTCACGGCGCAGGTCATGAATTACACCGTGGAGAATCCGGAAGGGGCTCCGGTGAACGATGTTAACTTTACCTGGGAAGTCTATGATCAGGAAAAAGTCGGCATCGATCCGGTGACCGCAACCGGCGACGCCATTACATCAACCATTACACGCAACTCAGATGAATGGGATTTCATTGCGCTCCACGCGGCTTTCACAGACCCGCAGGGAGAAGAGCAGAATGAATACAAGACCTATTACTTCAATGAGAGATCTTCGGATCTGAATGATTATGAAGTGGTTGTCGATCCGGATTCCGAGGACTGGAAGACCGTCATCCCGGAAGGCACCACCTATAAACCGGCTGTCACAGTAAAGAATGGTGATTTCGAGCTTCCGGAGGATGCTTACGACATCGTGGTCCAGAGATACAAGGGCTATGACGAGGAGGCCGGTGAAGATGTATACGAAGACTACTGCAAGAACTGGGACAAGGAACTGGCAGTGGCTGAGAAGGACGCTGTGGATCAGGATGGAAACCCGATTGGCGGTACCAACACCTTCAAGATCATCGCGAAAGCAAAGGCTGGCAGTGGCTATGACGGCACCACCGAAGACTTCCCGGGATATGTCTTCCTCTACAGCGACAAGACCCTGAATGACTACGCTGCAGACGTCAAGATGCTGGATGCAGAGGGTCAGGAAGTTGAATGGAAGCTTGTGGATGTGTATCCCTATCTGAGATATGAGACCAATCCGGGAGTCGCCCTGACTCCGGTGGTTACCCTGAACGGCAAGGAACTGAAGGCCGGAACCGACTGTGAGCTGACCTTCACGAACACATCGACCATGGATACCACGAACACGTTCCCGACGGAGGGCGGTGAGTACATCCTGACCGTCACCGGTAAGGGCGATTACTACGGTAAGGCTGACGACACCTGGATCAAGGTGGGTGAGACCAACACCCTGACCGTCAAGACCAAGGCCATGAAGGCGAAGACGAAGAAGAACACCACGAAGAAGGCCATCAAGGTGAAGACCAATGGAGAGGTGTTTATGTATCCGGTAGCGGTCAACGGCAGCTACAAGGCTAAGATTATGAACAAGATCAGCGTGAAGCCCAACGGCAAGGTCACCGTCAAGAAGGGACTGAAGAAAGGAACCTACAAACTGCAGGTCCTGGTCAGCACACCGGGAGATGAGACCTATCTGTCCGCTGAGAAATACGTCACCGTAAAGATCAAGGTCAAATAAACGACGACTAAACGGCATCAAAAGAGGAGGCTGCAGAGGCCTCCTCTTTCATGTACATGAAGCGATTCGTGCAACAGCTCCATTTATGAGCATATTCCGGTATGGGGTCCTTGCGCGTAATTATTTCGTCGCCTTCTCTCCGGTGACCACCCAGCTGCCGTCCTGCTGTGTCAGGGTCAGGGCGGAATCCTGGGTGACTTCGCCGGTCTCAAGCACAGCGTCTGTATAGGACTTCAGGATCTCGGGGAGCATATCGTCCAGGACTTTGTTGATCATGGCGGCTTCGCCGTCTTCCTGATAGATCTTCAGCAGGGCATCCTGGTTTTCTGCCATGTAATCCGCGGCCATGGTCTCGATCTCATCGTTGACATCGATGTCCTGCATTTTTTCCGGGTCATAACCATAGGTGGTGGTGACGTTGACGGTACCGGTGTCATCAGCGACGGTGACGTCCGTGATCTCATACGATGTCACCAGGTTCTGCAGCAGGGTATCGATGAAATCCTGCAGGCCGGCTTTGGTGGATTCGCCCAGATCCTCCGCGCTGAGATCCATGCCCAGGGATTCAGCAAAGACCTGATCCATATTATTGATGGTGCCAAAAGCATACAGATCTCCGCCTTCCTCATAGAGGGAAGGGTCAGAACATGCCTTCATCGCTTCCAGGTCACCTTCCTGCATGGCGTTCAGGAAATTCTCCGCAGCGGCCCGTACTTCATCCTCCGGCGTGGGGGCCGCACTTCCGCCCCCGCTGCCGCCGCATCCGGTCAGCGGGATCAGGATCATGACTGCAAGGGTCATGACAACAACAAGTATTTTTTTCATGGTATAGACCTCCTGTGATCAGAATTCATTCAATCATACGAAATCCTTTTGCTGCTGTTATTTTATCAGAAGATTCTCTCAAATAAAAGAGCGTCACTGCATTTCGCCAGCCTTTGCATGGTCAGTTTACAGGTCGTTCCCCATTGCGGTTTTTTCCCTGCTGGTGTAAACTGAATCCATGGATGCATCAGAGAACCTGCCAATGACAATAGGGGAAAACACCCGCGAAACCAGGACCGTCGATATCATCGTTCCCTGCTACAACGAGGCCCGGAACATCGACGCTTTTTATGATGCGGTCCAGAAGACGGCGGCAGCCGCGGAGGGGTACGATTTCTCCTATATCTTCATCGACGACGGCAGCACGGACGAGACCCTGACCATGATCAAACAGATCGCGGAGGCGGCGGTGACGGATGTGACCACGGTGCGGTACATTTCCTTCAGCCGGAACTTCGGCAAGGAGGCGGCCATGTACGCCGGACTGAAAGCATCCGCGGCGTCCAGAGAGGGCAGGGGCGCGGATTACGCAGTGCTGATCGACGCGGACCTGCAGCATCCGCCGGAGCTGATCCTGGAAATGATCCGGACCATCGAAGAGACGGGATGCGACAGCTGCGCCGCCCGCCGGGTCAGCCGGAAGGGTGAACCGAAGATCCGCAGCGCTTTTGCCCGGGCCTTCTATAAGATCATGAACCGGTTCAGCGACATCGAGATCGTGGACGGGGCCGTGGACTTCCGGATGATGAACCGGCAGATGGTAAGGGCCATCCTGCAGATGCCGGAGACCCAGCGGTTCTCCAAGGGGATCTTCGCATGGGTGGGCTTTGATACCCGGTGGATCGAATTCGAGAATGTGGAGCGGCTGTCGGGAGAGAGCAAATGGTCCCTGTGGAGCCTGGCCAGGTATGCCATCGCGGGCTTCCTGGATTTCGCGGAAGCACCGTTGAAATTCACCGGCCTCTTGGGCGGGATCATTTCCGTGGGGGCAGTCATCTACCTCATCGTGGAGCTCCTGAAGACCCTGCTGGTCGGCAAGGACGTGCCGGGCTATGAATCCCTGGTCTGCCTGCTTTTGTTCTTCGGCGGCATGATCATCGCCATCCTCAGCGTGATCGGTGAGTACATCGGACGGATGTATCTGGAGGCCAAGCGCCGGCCGGTCTACATAGAAAAAGAAAGCAATATCGACGAGTCATGACGAAAATCAAACGCTTCGCATATAAACAACGCTATGCCGCGGCGGCCTTCTTCCTGCCGGTGCTGGTCATGATCCTGGCATTCGCCCTGACAGGGATCTATCCCTTCGGCGAGAACCAGATCACGGTCATCGACATGTACCATCAGTACGTCCCCTTCCTCAGTGAACTGCAGTACAAGCTGCATCACGGCGGGAGCCTGTTTTACAGCTGGGACGGGGCCGGCGGCTTTAATTTCTGGAACCTGCTGTCCTACTACGGCGCAAGTCCCCTGAACCTCCTGCTGGCCCTCTTCCCGGAGCGGCTCATCGTGGAGGGAGTGACCCTGCTCCTGCTGATCAAGGTGGGACTGGCAGGCTGCTTCATGTATCTTTTCCTGACCCGCATGTACCGCCGGGACGCCCTGGCCCGGATGCACAGCGAAAGCGCGGGGGCCTGGTGCCGCGTCACCTTCGGCAGCCTCTACGCCCTGTGCGCCTATGTCTGCGGCTACTTCTGGTGCATCATGTGGCTGGATGTGGTGGCCCTGCTGCCCCTGATCATTCTGGGGCTGACCCGCCTGGTGGAAGAGGGCCGGGGCCTTCTCTACGCCATCTCGCTGGGACTGGCCTGCTTTTGCAATTACTACATCTCGATGATGATGTGCATCTTCATCGTCCTGTATTTCCTGATGCTGTACTTCAGCAAACCGCGGGCCGGGGGCTGGAAGGGTTTTCTGGTGTCCACCGGCCGCACGGCGCTCTATTCGGTGCTGGGGGCCGCCCTGTCAGCGCCCATGCTGATCCCCACATACATCAGCATGAAGAACACCTACTATACACCGGCGAAACTGCCGGAGACCTGGGAGTTCTACAGCCAGCCCCTGGAAGTGGTGAACCAGCTTCTGCCCCTGTCCCATGTGAGCTACCGGTCGGGGCTGCCGAACCTCTGGTGCGGACTTCTGGTCTGCATGATGCTGGTCTGTTTCTTCGCGGGCCGGTCCATTCCCCTGCGGGAGAAGGTGGCCCACGGGCTGCTGCTGGCGGTGCTCTTCTTCAGCCTGAATGTCAACAAACTGGATTTCCTCTGGCACGGCTGCCACTTCCCCAACGAGCTGCCCTTCCGCTGGTCCTTCGCAGTATCCTTCGTTCTGGTGTCCATGGGCTGCCGGGCCATGATGCGCATGCCGCAGCTGCGGTTTAAGACGATCTGGACCATTTTCGCCGGCGGTCTGGCCTGGTATCTGGTCATGGCCAAGCTCCTTGAGGACGCGGTGGACGACAGCGACGAGTACTTCTACATCGGCGTGATCCTGCTGGCCCTGTATACGGCCCTGCTGGCCATTTACCGCAAAGGCTGGCTGGGCGCCCGCGGCACCATGCTGCTGGTGATGCTGGTGGTGGCGGCGGAGCTTCTGTGCACGGTGACCCTGTCCTTTGAAAAAGTGGGCAATGTGGAACGGGCCCCCTATCTGGAAAGCAGCAGCCAGATCGCGCAGCTGACCGATAAGCACGCGGATGAGTTCGCCCGCACGGAGCTGTTTGAGTGGACCATCATGAATACGCCGGCCCTGTACCATTACCGGGGACTGTCCCAGTTCTCGTCCTCCATCAACGCCAAAGCGACGACCCTGATGGAGAAGATCGGTCTGGAAGGGGAACCGGGCAAGAATCGCTACAATTATGTGATCTCGGATCCGGTGACCAATGCCATCGTGAATCTGAAATACATCATTGCCACCGACGCGCCCATGGAGGATGAAAACTTCACATGGCTGGACAGCGCGGACGGATGCGAACTCTATGAGAGCCGGTATCCTCTCTCTGTGGGCTACATGCTGCCCTTCAGCATCCGGACCTGGGATATGATCAGCACCAATCCCTTCGTGGTCCTGGATGACTACGTCCGGGCGGCCACGGACAACCGGATCGGAAGGGTCTTCCGTGAACTGGAGGCGCCTGAGATCGAAGCGACGGATGTCAGCTATACCAACGAGGGAGACGGCATCCTGTCCGCCTACGCGGAGAATACGGATGAAGCGGATCTCCGGATGATCTATACCGCGGAAGAAGCGGGGAACCACTACGTTTATGTGGAGGCGGAGCAGGCGGAGACCATCGATGTGATCTATAAGGACGGAGATTCCCGCAGCCTGCGGGAGGATTGCGGCGCTGTGGTGAATATCGGCCAGCTGGAAAAAGGCGAGGAGTTTACCCTGGAGATCCGGTATGAAGCGGACGCCGGCGGCAGCATCCGGGCCCATGTCTGTACACTGGATCAGGCGGCCTGGGATGAAGCCTACGGGATGATCTCCCGGGATATGCTTGAAGTGACTGACTTCGGCGACCGGTTCCTGGAAGGCAGGATCCATGTCTCCAGTGAAGGCATGTTCACCACTTCAGTCCTCTGCGAACAGGGCTGGACCCTGCGGGTGGACGGGGTCAAACGGGAGATCACGGAAACGGTGGGCGGCGATTTCATCGCCATCCCCCTCTCGGCGGGAGACCATACCATCCGGCTGAGCTTCCTGCCCCCGGGACTGGGCAACGGCTGCATCTGCGCGGCCATCGCGCTCCTGCTGCTGATCAGCCTGTCTCTGGTCGGTCATCCGCGCCGGCGGCGATTCCGGAGGAAGAAGGCCGAGGTCAGCGCCGGCATGTAGAGCTGTCTTCGCCTGGTCACCCGCGCCAGCGGCGGATCAGGGCGGACAGGACCTCCGGGATCTGATCCAGGGGGATCTGATTGTAGTAGAGCAGCAGTAAATCTGAAGAAAGACTGACCGGGATGCCGAACTGTTCGGCATCCTCTTTTAATTGGCTGAGGGGTCTGGCGCCGGTGGTCTCCAGCAGGACGCTGATGCCGGAGGAGGTGTTCCGCACGCGGATGAAATCGGAGGCCTCCCGGCGGAAGACATCCGTGACCAGGGCCAGCTTCTGGGCGTAGAGCTTCCGCAGCTTCCGGATATGGGTCTGGTAAAAACCGCTCTCCATGAACAGGGCCAGGGTCAGCTGTTCCAGCTTGGAGCAGGGCTGGGAGTATCCTTCCAGCTGGTGGCTGAAGCTTTCGGCGATCTGCGGAGGCAGGACGATATAGCTGATCTTCACCGCAGCGTAAAGGGTACTGGAGAAGGACCCCAGGTAGATGACCCGGCCGTCATCCGCGGCGTCATCGGTGAGACCCTTCAGGGCGGGAATGGGACGGCCGAAATACCGGAGCTCGCTGTCGTAGTCGTCCTCGATGATGTAGCTGTCATTTTCCATGGCCCAGCGGATCAGCTCATACCTGCGGCCGATGGGCATGACGGAACCGGTGAAGGAGTGGTTGGAAGGACTGACATAGACAGCGGCCCGGATATTGGCCGGCAGTTTTTCCAGCATCAGACCGTCCGACGCCACCGGAACATCGGTGATGGCGAAGCCCCGGTCCAGGAAGGCGTTGCGGACCGGGGTGTATCCCGGGTCTTCCAGGGCGATGTGGGCTACGCTCAGCCGCCGCAGGATGTTGGCCAGCTGTCCCGTGATCTGCTGGGTACCGGCGCCGATGACGATCTGCTCCGGACGGCAGCTGACGCCCCGGGACTGATAGAGATAGCGGGCAATCTGGATCCGCAGGGCGGATTCCCCCTGGGGATCGCCTTCGAAGAACATGGCAGGGGCATGCTCGTTCAGGATCCGGTTCATGCATTTCTTCCATTTGTTGAAATCGAAACACTCCGGATCATAGAGCCATCGGGGGGACGCCCCGGGTTCTTCTCCGGGGGAAGACAGTTCTGATATAGAAACAGGATTTTCGAAGGGTACAGTTTCCGAGGCCTCTATCCGGGATGATAGGGGTTCGGGAGCGGGGGCGCCGGCGGAGGACACCCGGCCCGCATAGAAACCGGACTGGGGGCGGCTGTAGATGTAGCCCTCCACCAGAAGCTGGTCGTAGGCTTTCTCAACGGTGGTCATGGAGAGCCCCGTGGAAGATGACAGGCTGCGCAGGGACGGGAGCCGTTCGTCTTCTGAGATCTCGCCCCGGGTGATGGCTTCCTTCAGATAACGGTAGAGCTGCATGTAATAGGGCTCGTGTTTTGCTTCGTCAAGCACCGGCAGGATCGCTTTCATGGACGCACCTCGCATCGTCAATAGACGATTGTACTCTAAAAAAGAAATGATTTTGTCTATTTAATTAACCACAATTATCGTTTAATATAGTATACGG
>CAMNJK010000010.1 GCA_946541435.1 uncultured Bacillota bacterium | reverse complement strand
TGAAGCTGGTCACCGGGGGAAGGTCGCCTTTTCACTGTCAGGTGTATTTCATCAACAAATCAGATGAAATGGCCATCAAGTGGGGAACGGACAGCAGGATCCGGCTCATTGAACCCGGTGAAGGGACGTCCGTATCCCTGGGCGCCTCCGGCGAGATGTCCGTCCGGGTGGCGGACAGCAGGAAGATGCTGATCAAACTGGTGGGTACAGATGATGATTTCACCCAGGAGGAACTGCAGAGATTCTTCCGTGGACTGATCGTTGTGCAGGTAAAGTCCTATCTGGCCCAGCTGATCAGAAACGGTGAGGTCAGCATCCACGAAATCGATGAGAAGCTGGACAGGATCTCTGATCGGCTTACGGACATGCTCCGGGATGATTTTGCGGAGTATGGTCTGTCGCTGGAGCGTTTTCTGGTAACGAAGATCGTCCGGGACGAGCGGGTGCAGTACTGTGAGAACTGCGGCGCGCCCATCATAGAGGGATCTTTGTTCTGCGATTCCTGCGGCGCCCCTGTGGCGGGAACCGGGGAAAAATGCCCTGTCTGCGGATATGTTTTCGTCCGTCCGGGCAATTTCTGTCCCGGATGCGGCGCCAGAAGAGGTGAAAAATCATGAGCAGCGAACTGAACATTCTGCAGTTCCGGGACAGGCAGCAGAGATCTACCATGCTGTTTCGCCGGCTGACGGCGGAGGCGGAGGATCTGATGACAGATGCAGCCCCTTTGTTTCGGAAGGCGACGGAAAAGGTTTATGAAACCTTCCGATACACCGATCCGGTGTCGGATGATACCGTGTTCGACATCAATCTGAAGATCCAGCGGGTCTTCGGTGATTTCCGGGACGCGGTGCTGACGGCGGAGGGGAAAGAAGAGGACCTGGAAAAGGTCAGCGCCCTGGAAGCAGAACTGCTGGGACTTGTCAGAGAACGCAGCATCATCTGTAAGGCATCAAAGTAAAGGATTGAAGTGAAGGAGCAATAGGGCCCGGAAAGGATCACCCATGGGAGAGGAACGCCTGAAAAAGATCGAATGCCCCAACTGCGGCGGTGAGCTGGTGGTGGACCATGAAAAGCACAGATCCGTTTGTCAGAGCTGCGGATCAGTTTTTGAGATCCCGGTCAGCCAGGCCGAAAAGGAGGCGGCTGAGAGACGCAGACAAGAGGAACAGCAAGTCAATAAAGCTGTCCTGCGGAATCCTGCGGACATCGGGAAAAAGAACGGGAAACGCAGGAAAGGAAAAAAAGCGGCCATCATCCTGATCGTGATCGCGGTGGCCCTGCTTGCCATCATCATTCCCCTGGCGGTGCACAAGGATACGGATTACAGCCGGCGTGAAGCGCCGTCGGAGATCGACTGGAACTCTCTGGTGCTTTCCGACAAGCTGCCGGTTCCGGAGCTGAGCACGGGCTACATCAATGAGAACTCCAGCGGAGCGCTGAACGTGGAACTTACTCCGGCTGCGGAAACAGATATGCAGGACTATCTTGAGCAGTGCCGGCAGATGGGTTATACCGTGGATGAATACAATGACAGCAGCCACAATGTGAAGGTCTTCAACGAAGAAGGCTACCGGCTGGATCTGTATTATTACAGTTTTGACGAATCCATGCGCATCCTGCTGGCGGAACCCATCCGGATGGATGAGATCGACTGGCCCCGCACCGGCGTAGGCAAACGTCTTCCGGCGCCGGAATCGAACCTGGGCCGGGTGGAACTGGAGACCCCGGAATACTTCGAGGTGTATGTGGGCGATACCAGCGAAAAGGAATTCAACCAGTACATCCGCGCATGCCAGGACGCGGGCTATACCATCGACTACAGCAAGTATGACAGGAGCTTTTTCGCCAAGAACACCCAGGGAGACTACCTCTCGGTGTACTATTACGGTAACAATATTATGTTTATCGACGTAAGCAACTGGGCAGATGACTGATTCATAAGAGGAGACTGCAAGAGAGGAGACTGAAGGTATGCTCAAAAAGACCGCACTTATTCTGACAACGATACTGATGCTGTTGGCATTTCTTCCCGCCGGCGTAAGCGCAACGACGCAGCAGACAGCAGACAAAGATGGCATGATCACGCTTCAGGCAGCAGGGGAAACTGACCCGGAAATGCTGGCACCCGGTGTGACTCAGATCGCTGGTTCAGAGACCCTCTTAGGGGTTCGCGGAAGCTATGAAAACGTGGACGCGGATCAGGTTCTGGATCGGATCAACGAGATCCGCAGGGAAGCCTGGCAGGAAGGACTCGCAAGTTCTTATGTTCCCATAAGATGGTCTGACGCTCTGGAGTACATCGCCCAGATCAGATCGGCGGAGGCTTCTGTGAAAGAGGATCATGTACGGCCCAAGGGCGGATATGTATTCAATATGTCGGTGAACAATGTCTCCAGTTATGGGGAGAATCTGGCCTGGGGCGTCAGAGCTCTGGGAGCTGTCGAACTGTGGTATTCCGAGAAGTATGACCTGGTCAAAAATACGGGGCAGGAGACGGGACATTATGAAGCCCTGATCGATCCGGAGTATACACACATTGGTATCGGATCCTTCCAGGCCAAAGGAACATGGAACAGTGTCTGCGCGGAGTTTACCTCAGCAAGCGGCATTTCGGAGGAAAGGACGGGAATCTACGGTGACTGTATCCAGCTGCTGGTAATCCCCAGGAATGAAGTCAGCCTTTCGCTGAAGGGAGACGACGTTCCTTTGGGTGGTACCAGGACATTTACAGCAAAAGCTGGCTATAATGGAACCAGCCTGGTTTTGCCTGAGATCAGCTGGACATCCTCAGACGAAACTGTGGCGACGGTGGACAGCGGCGTGGTGACCGGGGTCAGTGAAGGAACTGCAACGATCACAGCCGAGCTGGGCTTTTATGGCAACAAGAGCGGAATGACATGCGCCAGGACCATTCAGGTGAAGAAAATGCCGCCGGATGCTCCGACCATCAGCAAAATCAAAAAAGGCAGGCGCACCTTCACGGTCACATGGGAACCGGAAGATCAGGCAGTAAGCTATGAAGTCCAGTTCAGTCTGAAAAAGAAAATGAAGGCAGCGGACACGGTGGATACCGGCGATGCCACAACGCTGAAGGTCAAAGGACTTCAGTCCGGCAGGACATACTTCGTGCGCGTCAGAGCCCTGAATGATGCCGGCGCGTCGGACTGGAGCAAAATCAGGAAAGTCAAGGTAAGATAAACGATGGCATTACTGGATAAGATCAGAAAAAAACATAAAGCGCCGGACATCACCATCCGGCCGGTGGCACTGGAGGACATTTCTTTCGTTCTGGATCTGAATGAGACGAATGTGGAAGTGCTGTCGCCAATGGATGAGACCAGGTTTTTCTATTTCATCGACAAGAGCGAACTGTTTCAGGTCATCGAAGCGGACGGGATCCCCGCTGCCTTCCTGATCTGCCTCAGGGAGGGCATCGATTACGACAGCGAGAATTATATCTGGTTCTCAAAACAATATGAGAAGTTCCTGTACGTGGACCGGATCGTGATCGCGGAGGAATCCCGCGGGCAGGGACTGGGAAAGCAGATCTACGAAAATGTGTTCCGCCACGCTGCGGAGACAGGGGTGGGCACAGTGACTGCGGAAGTGGATGTGATCCCCTACAATGAACCCAGCCTGAAGTTTCACGAAGCCATGGGATTCACTGAAGTGGGACAGCAGGTGATCCGGGGCGGTGAGATCAAGGTCTCGCTGCAGGAGAGGATCGTTTGAAGAATAAAAAATACGATCATTGTAACAGATCAGAGAATCAGACCAAGTGAACAAGATGGATGAAAGAAACGGGGTCACACCGATCCTCAGGAACAAATTTTATCTTTATCTGACGGAGTTTTTCTCCGGCATGGCCATCATGGCTGTCGAACTTGGGGCCAGCAGACTGCTCGCGCCGTATTTTTCATCATCTCAGATCGTCTGGACCATTATTATCGCCACCATCATGATCGCCATGGCTGCCGGCAATGTCTATGGGGGAAGGAGCGCCGACCGGCGGCCGGATCCGGATATCCTGTACCGCAGGTTCCTGATCGCTGCCGTGTGGATCGCAGCCATACCGGTCCTGGGCAAGTATGCCATCCTGCTGATCTCAGGGGCGCTGATCATCACCGTCAGCCATCATCTGCTGGTCATTGCGGCATTCATCGCCTGCATGGTGATCTTCGTATACCCCTGTTTCCTGATGGGAACGGTGACGCCGTCTCTGGTCAAATACACCGTAGACAGTCTGGAGGAGAGCGGGACCACGGTGGGTACCCTGGGCGCCTTCAATACGGTGGGCAGCATCATCGGCACATTCCTGCCGACTTTCGTGACCATTCCGGCCGTAGGGACCGCCATGACTTTTCTGATCTTCTCCGGGATCCTGCTGATCCTGGCCCTGGTCTATTTCATTTCCTGCCACAGGAAACGGACGACCTGCATCATCTGTACGATCCTGTACGTGGTCTGCATCTTCTTCGGCAACGCCAGCCATTTCGCTTTCTGGGAAGATGATCTGACCTTTGAAGGGGAGTCCATCTATAACTATCTGCAGGTCAAGGAGAATGACAGCAGGGTCATCCTGTCCACGAATGTACTCTTCGGCGTCCAGTCCGTCCTGCTCAAACAGGATGGACTGACGGGAATGTATTACGATTACGCCATGGCCGCGCCGGTCATGGCAGCAGCTTCCCGGCCCGCATCGGAGCAAGATGACCTGTCGGTCCTGGTCCTCGGTATGGGCAGCGGCACCTATGACCATCAGTGCCGGTCCTATTTCAAAGACCTGGATATCGAGGGTGTGGAAATCGACCAGAAGATCACCGACCTGGCCCACCAGTATTTCGCGCTGCCCCGGGACGCTAATGTGACCACCTATGACGGACGGGCCTATCTGGCGGCGGTGGACCGCAGGTACGATGTGATCATGGTGGATGCCTATCAGGACATCTCCATCCCCTTCCAGATGTCTTCTGTGGAATTTTTTGATATGGTAAGAGACCATCTTACCCCCGGCGGGGTGATGGTGGTGAACATGAACATGCGGACGGATACCGCGGACGGGATCAATGTTTATCTGGCAGATACCATCGCTTCGGTATTTCCTGTGGTCCAGACCATCGATGTGCCCGGGAATACCAACCGGATCCTGTTCGCAGGCGAAACGAAAACGGATGGGCCGGCTTTTGCAGCGGCGCTGGATCGGATCGCAGCAGACGATCCGGTGAAAGCGGCGTCCCTGAAACGGTTTCTGTCAGGCGTCCGCTACGGACTGCGGGATCACCTGGCAACAGGGCACATCCTGACGGATGACAAGGCGCCTGTGGAGCTCCTGGGCATGCGGGCCATCGACCAGCTGGTCTCTCGGGAGCTGGCGGTCTATAAGGAAATGTACCGGGAGCAGGGCCTGCAGGGAATCATGGATGAACTGCTCTGAAGCAGGAGCATGGACGAAACCGGCGATTCAAATTATAATAGAAGCAGGAAAGGCGCAGGGCTGACAGATGAAAAACAGATTTGATATCAAACTGACCGACGCGGCGAAAGCGGCGGCGCGGCAGCTGGAAGAGGAGGGCAAGGCCATCCGGTTTACGGTGGCCCGCAGCGGCTGCTGCAGCATGGCTGTATCCATCTATCCGGATACGGAACGGATCACGGATGAAGTCATCGAAGCGGACGGCATCAGGATCCTTACCAGGAACGAGTATCCCGACCTCCACTGGGCCGGGACCATAGACTATAAGGACAAGGGCCTGCACAGGGGATTTGTCTGGAGATGATGAGAAAGAGCAGGGCGGAGCATGAGAGCGATCACAGTAACCGGCATCGATGCCTACGGCATCCTGACCGGCGCAAAAAAAGAAGACTACCGTATCTGGGAGCCAAAGGACCGGAAGGGCAGGATCCTGATCTGCAGCGCGGCTGCCAGGCAGAAGGGATACGCCTGCGGCTATGCCCTGTGTACGGCTGAGATCGGCAGGGTGACGGAGTATCCGCCGGGCCCCGGGGAAGAGGGGTCCATCTTCGGATGGCAGCTGAAGAAGGTCCGTTTCATCGAGCCATTCCCCGTTAGATCCCGAAACAAGCTGAGTTTCTTTGACGTAAAGGACGTGCATATCTGTGAGCTGAAGGGGATCTCCATGCAGGAATGGTTTGAAACATATTATGACGGACTCCGTCACTGGAAGTAGAGAGAGGACTTGATAAGGATGACAGAAGCAATGAAAAAACTGGGGTTCGGGATGATGCGGATGCCGCTGACCGACCCCAATAACGAAGCCAGCGTTGACATCGAACAGGTGAAGGAAATGGTGGATCTCTTCATGGACAACGGGTTCACCTACTTCGATACGGCCATTATGTACAACGGCTGCAAGAGCCAGGCCGTATTCAAGGAGGCTGTGGCTGACCGTTACCCCCGGGAAAGCTACCAGGCAGCCACCAAGCTGCACAGCGACTATTTTAAGACCCTGGAGGACCGGGACCGGGTCTTCAATGAGCAGATGGACCAGATGGGGGTCAGTTACTTCGACTATTATCTGATCCACGGCATCAACGGACTGAATGAAAAGAAGTATGAAAATCTGGACTGCTTTTCCTGGCTTGAAGATAAGCAGAAACAGGGGCTGGTGAAACACATCGGATTCTCGTTCCATGACACAGCGGAGCTCCTGGAGGAGATCTTAAACCGTCACCCGGAGATGGAGTTCGTGCAGCTTCAGCTCAATTATCTGGACTGGGAAAGCGAATGGATCCAGTCCCGGGCCTGCTATGAAGTATGTGTGAAACACAAGAAGCCGGTGATCGTCATGGAGCCTGTGAAGGGGGGCACCCTTGCAAACGTTCCGGAGGAAGCAGAGCGGCTGCTCAAGGCTGCGGAGCCTGATCTGTCAGTGTCTTCCTGGGCCATGCGGTTCGCCGCTTCACTGGACAATGTCATGATGGTGCTTTCCGGCATGAGCAATGTGGAACAGATGCAGGATAATATCAGCAGCATGAAAGAGTTTCGGCCTCTGAATGAGGGAGAACTGGAACTGACCAGGCGGGTCGCGGAGATCATCAACGATCAGATCGCGGTGCCCTGCACCGGCTGCGGCTACTGTCTGGAGGGCTGTCCCATGAACATTCCCATCCCCAGGTACTTCTCCATGTATAACGAAGACATGCGGGAGGATCTGGAGCAGAAGGGCTGGACAGCCAACATGACGAATTACAGCAAACTGATCGAGACCTTCGGAAAGGCTGGCGATTGTATCGCCTGCGGTCAGTGTGAGAATATCTGCCCCCAGCACCTTAAAATCATCGATCTGATAAAAACTGTTTCGGAGCATTATGATCCAAAACCTGAAGTGAATGAATAAGGAGCATTGATGTCAGGGAGCATGGCAGCCATGAAGCTATTATGTTACGGCGATTCCAATACCTACGGATTTGATCCCCGGTCCTATATCGGCGGCCGGTATCCGGCAGCTTCCAGATGGCCGGATCTTGTGGCTGAATGTACTGGATATCAGGTCATCAATGCCGGAATGAACGGGCGCATGATTCCCGCCCGGGAAGAGGAACTTGCCTGGATGGGGCAGATGATCACTGGTCAGCATCCGGATCTGGTGATCATCATGCTGGGCATCAACGACCTGCTCTGCGGCGCATCTGTGGATGAGATCACCGGGCGGATGGATGCATGTCTGCAGGCGCTTGCGGGCATGCGGATCCTGCTGATCGGTCCGCCGCCGCTTCAGAACGGTACATGGGTCCCGGATGACCAGCTTTTGCAGGAGGCGGCCGGGCTGTCGGACGGATACAGGGACCTGGCGGTCCGCCGGGGAATTTCGTTTGCGGACACCAGGGACTGGGGCGTGGAAGTGACTTATGACGGAGTGCACTTTTCGGAGGAAGGCCACAGGGCTTTCGCCCGGGGCATCTGCCGCGCGCTTACAGATCAGAAACAGGGGTGATACTGAAGATGAACAGAGGCAATGTACTGGTCATTGGCAATAAAGGGGCCGGGAAATCGACCCTGATCAATGCCGTGTTAGGAGAAGAAAGAGCGAAGACGGGCTGGGGAGCCTGGGGAGGAACTGACCGTCTGGAGATCTATGAGAGCGATGAGCTTCCTTTTCGCCTGATCGATACCATTGGATTTGAACCATCCACCCGCAGGGGGCGTCAGGCCATCAGCGCGGTAAGGAAATGGTCGAGAGAAAGAGCGAAGGCAAATACGGAAGACAGCGATATCAACGTCATCTGGTTCTGTGTGGACGGGACTTCGAAGAAACACGTCCGGAGATCCATCGATACCCTGATCCGGGCTACATCCATATGGAAGTCTGTCCCCATCATCGTGGTCATCACCAAGTCCTATTCAGTACCGGAACGGCTGGATAACGCGGGGATGGTCTTCGAGGCCTTTGAAAAGCGGAAGCGGGGAAGAAATCTGAAGAAGGTCATCCCCGTGGTGGCGAAGACCTACGCGCTGAATGAAACAGCTTTCGCGGCTCCTGAAGGGATCACGGAACTGATCGACGCCACCAATCAGGTCATGCCGGACGGAATCAAGGCTGGGAGAGAAGACGTCGCCAAATTCAATCTGAACCGGAAGCGGGCGCTGGCTCACAGCATCGTTGGAACGGCCACCACTGCCGCAGTGGTGGTGGGAGCCATCCCCATTCCTCTGGCGGACGCGGCCATCCTGACGCCGGTGGAGATCGCGGAAGTGAATGCCATTGCCCGGCTCTACGGCATCGGCAAGGACGATAAGTCCAAAACATTCATCAATACCATTGTAGAAGTGGGCACCATCAGTACCGTTGCCAGAGCTGCCATCAGCGCCATCAAATCCATCCCGGGGATCAACATCGCGGCCAGTGTCCTGAACGCGGTGATCGCCGGCAGCATCGCGGCTGCCCTGGGCGAAGGATCGGTCTATGCTTTTGAGCAGATCTATCAGGGCAAAAAAAGCCTGGAGGACATCGACTGGGTGAAAAAGATCATGGAAGACAGTTTCTCATCGGATTTCCTGAAACGTGTCAACATCGCCCTGCAGGGAATCTCCGCCAGTTCAAGCAAAAAAGAGATCACCCAGACCATCCTGAAACTGATCGTCAAGTAGAGAAAAATCGAAGGAGGATCACATGAAATCATACAGAAAAGTACTTCACTTCAACCTTCCCACCCGGCGGGGCCTGGTCAACATCACCAGAGATGTCCAGCAGGCGGTGGATGAGAGCGGCGTCAAAGAGGGCCTCTGCCTGGTCAACCCCATGCACATCACCGCCAGCGTGATCATCAATGACGATGAGTCCGGTCTTCACCGGGATTATGAGCGGCTGCTGGAGCGGCTGGTCCCGGAGAAGCCCTATGAGCAGTACGATCACAATGGTTTCGAGGATAATGCCGACGCCCACCTGAAGCGCAGCCTCATGGGCCGGGAATCGGTGGTGGCCATCACGGAAGGACGGCTGGACTTCGGCACCTGGGAGCAGATCTTCTATTACGAATTTGACGGGAAACGGGACAAGCGTCTCCTGATCAAGATCATCGGAGAATAAGGCAGGAGAAATGGAGGGATCCAAATGAAAACACTGATCGTTTACTATTCCATGAGCGGCAACACGGCCTACGCGGCAGAGCGGATCGCTGCGCGGATCGGCGCGGATACACTGCGGCTGGTACCGACGAAGGAATACCGGAACAAGGGGCTGAAGAAGTTCCTCCAGGGAGGGAAAAGCGTATTGCTGGCAGAGAAACCCCCGCTGGAAGAATACGATGTGGATCTTTCCAGATACGGCCATATCGTATTCGGTTTCCCGGTCTGGGCGGCCAGCTTCGCGCCGCCCCTTCGGACATTCATCGCAGCCCACCGGGGAAAGCTGAGACGCAAACAGGTCTCCGCTTTCGCCTGCCAGAAAAGCTCCGGCGCCGAAAAGGCGTTGAAGGCGCTGCGGAAGCTGCTCCGCATCGAAGCCTTTGAAGTGGAGGGCGTCTTTATCGAACCCGGGCGTAAGAAGGCAAAAGAAACGGACGCTGCCATCGATGAGTTCGGCGATGCCCTGATCGAACTGGGGGCGGGGAACAGGACCGGCCAGCCTTTGCACAGAAGAGTCCGGGCCGCTGTCAGACCTGTTTCCAGAGACAAGCTGCCAACCATATCAAAAGACAAGCTGCCGTCGGTTTCCAGAGAGGATGTCCGGAAGTATTTCAGCAACTGGAATTATCGGAAGCACGCCAAGTTCTGCACGGCTCTCTACCTGTCCCTGTACGCCATTGACATGACCGTGTCCTATTTCATCTGCAAGAAAATGCTGGACAAGCTGGACTGATATCAGAAGAACAGAAAACCGGGACAGACCCGCCCGCTGGAGATGGACGGCTGCCCCGGTTTTTTGGGTTTTATTAGTGCTCCCATTCGACATAGAAGGGCGTGCCTTCCAGGGGATGGTCTTCGGTATAAATGTCAACGATGAATTTTTCGATCTTATCATAGGCATCCTTGTAATACTGACAGTCTTCGAAGACGATGTTGGGCTCTGTGGTGAGCTTCAGACGGGTGATCTTCTGCTCGGAACCATCCGGCGCTGTGAACGTCTCGCCGACCCGGAAGGTCTGGGAGGTGAGTGCGACGTCCCCTCTGCTGGTCTGGTTCAGGGTGGCGCCCTTCGTGATCGCCAGTTCCTGGAGCTCCAGATCCGGGAAGTAGAATCCCTGCTCTTCCACGTTATACTCCGAATCAATGTTGATCATGTACATGGCGGGGAGCACGTCAGTGAGATTGTCGTTCTGGCTGAAGGATCTCAATTTGAGCGCTCCGTTGGGATCTGTTTCAAGCCTGTTGTTCTGATCGAAGGTGTAGAGCTCCACCACAGCGGGTTTGGAGGTGGGAGCACCGGATTTCACTGCCTGAACTGTGAAGCAGTAGAAATTCAGCTCATTGAGGCTTTCCACACGATAGCTGGTGCCTTTGACGGTCTTTTCGCCGACGATATCCCCGTCACCCTGATCCCAGGTCAGAACATATTCTTCGACGCCGTCCACAGGGTACCACGCCAGTTCAATGGCAGAATGATCGATGTAGGTGGCCCAGATGGCATAGGGCGTCTGCAGAAGGGTGCACACCGTCTTCGCGGAGGACCATTTGCCCCGCTTGCTGCCGTTCACGCCCCGGACACGGATCTGGTATTTGGTGTTGCTGGAGGTCAGATCGATGTCCGCGTAGGTGTCGTAGGTGACGTCCACGCCTTTTGGCCATTTCTTGGCGGAGGCTTTCTTGTACTGATACTCGTACCGCTTGGCGTTCTTGGCCTTGTTCCATTCGATGGTGACTGAGAAGTCATTGACATCGATGACATTCAGCCCGGATACCTTGGCCGGTGTTTTTGCCGCAAAGGCTGGCGACTGTACGGCGGCGATGCTGAGTCCCAGGCATACCGCCAGGGCAATCAGCAGCAGATGCACGGTTCTGCGGGTTCGCGCGTTATTGGTCATGCTCATTCTGATCACACTCCTTTGATGTCATACTTGAGGGATGTAATTTAAATATTCAGATAAACAATTATACCATAGAGATGTTTCAAAAGTACACCTGCAGATCGTCCAGGTGTTATAATCGTCTGTGAGATCGATAAGGAGAAGTCCATTGAGATACAGTAATATTACAAAAGCAATGTTCCTGCGGCGGCTGAACCGGTTCGCTGCGGAAGTGGAACTGAACGGGAAGAAGGAACTGGTACATGTGAAGAACACCGGCAGGTGCAGGGAGCTCTTGATCCCCGGCTGTGAGGTCTGGCTGACGGCGCCGGGCACACCGGGCAGGAAAACTGCCTACGATCTGGTCACCGTCAGGAAATCCAACGGCGTTCTGTTCAACATCGACAGCCAGGCGCCCAACAAGGTGGCAGGGGAGTGGCTCAGGACGCAGGATTACAGTAAGGTCCTTCCGGAATTCACCTTCGGTGATTCCCGCATCGATTTCTATATGGAACGATCTTCCGGCGACCGGTACCTGATGGAGGTCAAAGGCTGTACCCTGGAGGTGGACGGCATCGGCTATTTCCCGGATGCGCCCACGGAGCGGGGCATCAAACACATCCGGGAACTGATCCGGGCCAGGGAAGAAGGCTTCCATGCTGCGCTGGCTTTCGTGATCCAGATGGACGGGGTCAGGGAAGTCAGGCCCAATACCGGGACCCATCCAGCCTTTGCAGAGTCCCTGGAGGATGCGGTCAGGGCCGGGGTGGAGGTCCTGTTCTTCACCTGCCATGTGGAGACAGACAGCCTGGAGATCACCGGTGTGACCACGATGGCGTGATCTCTTTTTTCGAAACAAAAAACCGGGGCATGGCTGTCCCGGTTTCTGCTTTCAGCTACCATTCCCAATAGGGTTTGTTCTCCCAGTATATGAACAGTGGATTCGCAGGATGTTCTTCAATACTGACAATTACAGTGAAATCATCGATCTTCTCATAGGCATCTCTATAGTAATCACAGTCATCGAAGACAATGTTGGGCGTGGTGTACAGACGCAGACCGGAAATGGTGTAATCTGAACCGTCCGGCGCTGTGATCTTTTCGCCCACTTTATAGGTGATGCCGGATTTGATCGGCACATCTGCCTGATTCTGTTGACTGAGGATGGCATCTTTCACGACAAGTTCCTGCAGTTCCATGTCCATGAAGTAGAAGCCCTGGTCTTCCACATACCCTTCCGAATCCGTCCAAGTATCGTACAGGACGGGCATGTCATATTCGCTGCCATGCTGGGTGAATCTGGTCAGGGTGAAGTAGGATGCTGAGGGGTAGGGCAGATCCAGTACGTTGGTTTCATCGTAGGTGGAGGTGTCGACCGAGACCTGCTGCGATTTCTTTTTGCCGTTTTTCGCCCGGACCTGGAAACTGTAGCCGCAGGATGACTGCAGACCTGTCACCAGGTAACTTGTCTGTGTCTTCTTGACGGTCTTGGATCCCAGAGTGTCAGATGACATGTCGTCCCAGGTCAGTACGTATTCTTTCGCGCCGGCGGATGACGCCCACGTGACCTCAATAGAGGAATCATCGATGTGAGTGCACCAGATGGCCCTAGGCCTCATGATCGTTGTCCGTACAGATTTCACAGAGGACCATTTGCCGGCTTTGCTTCCGTTGATCCCCCGGACCCGAACATTGTATTTGGTATCAGATTTGGGCACTTCAAAGTCATAGCTGGCCTCGCTGAAACTACCGAGATCGTACCATTTCTTTGCGGATGCCTTTTTATACTGAACCTGATAGAACTCAGCGTTCATAGCCTCATCCCATGCTGCAGTGAAGGACAGATCATCCACATAGTAGAACTGTAATCCTTTCACCTGCGCCGGCTTCACATCTGCAGATGCAGGTGTGTTCACTGCCAAGAAGCCGATGGCGAATAAGGCGATCATGAAGATCAACAGGATGTGTATGATCCTGCGGGATGATGTTTCATTGTTCGTAAGCATCGATATTCACTCCTTTCTTCTTAATCACAAGTCCATGTGATGTAGATGGGCCTGTCTTCTTCGGTATCGATCCGCAGATAGGGTTCTTTTATTTTATCTCTTAATTCGTAATAGTAATCCAACTTCGCGAGATTGGAATCGGCAGCTGTGATCCGCAGTTTGGTGATGTGCAGGACGCTGCCGTCCGGCGCAGTTACAGTTCCGCCTTTTTGCAGTGTCAGATCAGATGTGACGGGCGTTTCCATCTCACCGTAATCCTGGGAAAGGATTCCTCTGTTTTTTTCAATGCTGAACTGATCGACTTCCACCCCAGGGTAGAAGAAGCCTTCATCCTCCACCTCGCCGTCATCATCGGTGTAGATATCGTAGAGGACAGGGAAAGCGTTGAAGCTGACATCTGCGGTGAAATACTTCATGGTGTAGTAGACGGCGTAGGGATAGTCATGCTGCTCCAGCACATTGTCATCGCCAAAGGTATTCAGATCAACAAAGACAGGTACGGACAGCTTACTGCCGTTCTTTGATTGAAGTTCGAAGTGGTAATACATGGCATCCCCAAGATCCGTGTATTCATAACTGGTGCCTTTCACGATCACATGATCGATCTCGTCACCGCCTTCGTCGAACCGGGTCAGTTTGAATTCCTTGATGCCTTGGATCGGCATCCATTGAACCTCAATGGATGCGTTGGTGATGGACTTGGCCCAGATGGCTTTGGGTTTGGGGAGCAATGTCCGTAAGGATTTTACACTGGACCAGCTGCCGCGTTTTTTACCGTTGATGCCACGGATGCGCACCTGATATTTTGTGTCAGCATAATTGACTGATACATCTAAATCGTAATCTGATGTAATAAGGCCTGATTTGGGCCATTTTTTTGCGGATGCTTTTTTGCATTGAACTTCGTAGGTCTGGGTGTTTTTCGCAGGCGCCCAGGATACTGTAAACCAATAATCCCCGACAGAAGAGATCTGCACATTGCTGACCTTCCCGGGGGTTTTCGCAGCAAAAGCTGGCGCCTGCATGGCGGCGAAGCACAGACAGACGGTGGAAATAACAGCAATAAAAAGAATATGCAGGGTCATGCGGGATGTTCTGTTATTTGCCATGTTCATCAAATCACACTCCTTTCTGGCTCATTCCCAACGAATAAGAGTTGAAACATTCTGACATCTCATTATAGCAAGAACGCGACAAGAATGTCCACTAATAGATTCGTCACGTCAGCGCGTTAAAACGGTTGAAAAATAAAAATACTGATCCTGATGCGGAGACAGGTCGGGGATGATATACTTTTACAGTAACAGAGAGGACGGAGATGGAGTATTTCTGGAAACAATACAGTCAGCTGCCGGAAGGAACAGGGTACGAGCGGTTCAGTCTGCCGCACATCTGTATTCTTGCTGCGCTCACTCTGCTGATCATCTGCTGCGTGACAGCATTCCGCAGGCAGCCGGAGCATCATCAGAAGCGGATACTGAAGGGGATCCCTTTTTTGATGATCGCTCTGGAAGTGTTCAAAGACAGCTTTCTGATTCATGGGGGTGTGTTCGACGTGGGTTACCTGCCTTTGCATCTCTGCAGTCTCGGGGTCTTCGTATTCCTGCTGGCGGGGCTGTCG
>CAMNJK010000009.1 GCA_946541435.1 uncultured Bacillota bacterium | reverse complement strand
AGGATACACATCCCTGGGCGCCCAGGTTGCCGCCGTGCTTGTCAAATGTGGATCTTACTGCAGCAGTGGTCCGGTTCTTATTGTCTGTCAGCGCTTCGACGATGACAGCAACGCCGCCGATACCGTATCCTTCAAACATCAGCTCTTCATAGCTTTCGCCGCCCAGTTCTCCGGAGCCCTTCTTCACAGCTCTCTTGATATTCTCATTGGGCATGCCGATGGACTTCGCCTTTTCGATGGCTACTCTCAGCGTAGCGTTATAGTCCGGGTCTCCGCCGGCCTTCGCCGCCACGATGATCTGTCTCGCGTATTTTGTGAACATGGCCGCGCGTTTTGAATCCTGCGCTGCCTTTCTTCCTGCAATTGTTCCATGTCTTCCCATGAAGACACCTCCTCACTTGTTAGATTTCCTTCATAAGTATACACCATTTGCGACTCTGTGACAATAATAATCCGGAATTCAGGCTTGCCGGAAACTGCGGGGTGTTTTATGATGAATCCGAAAGGAGATGTCTCATGCAGAAGTCAGCGCCAAACCCTTCCTCCCGGCCATCCGAAAACCGC
Source organism: uncultured Bacillota bacterium (assembly GCA_946541435.1). GTDB lineage: Bacteria > Bacillota > Clostridia > Peptostreptococcales > Anaerovoracaceae > Lentihominibacter. Next base: position 14,872 of record CAMNJK010000009.1, on the reverse strand, counting down.
GCCTCTGTGGTCACGGTGGTGATCCTGACCGCGTTCGCCACGTCATTCTCCGGGAGTTCCCTGAATCTTTCCGTCCCCTCCATCGCTTCTGATTTCAGTGTCAGCGCGTCCCTGGTGGGCTGGATGGTTACCGTGTATGCCCTGGCCGTGGCAGCTTTTTCCGTCCCCTTCGGACGGGTCGCGGACATCACCAGCAGGAAACGGATCCTCATGATCGGCATCGGCGTTTTCGGGATCTGCTGCGGGCTCAGCGCCGCCGCGCCTTCTTTCACCCTTCTTCTGATCCTGCGGTTCATCCAGGGCGTGGCCGCTTCCATGATCTTCAGTACAAATACCGCCATCGTCATCTCCGCCTTCCCCCCTGAGCACCGGGGCAGAGCCATCGGCTACAGTCTGGCCAGCACCTATGTGGGGCTCTCCTCCGGACCCGTGATCGGCGGGATCCTGAATACCCATCTGGGCTGGAGATCCATTTTCCTGCTCACCTGCCTGCTTTCCCTCTCGGCCCTCGCGCTGGCCGCCCTTCGTCTTCCGGCGGACGCCGCCTCTTCCAAAGGCAGGCCGCTGGATGTTCCGGGGAACCTGCTGTTCATCCTCTTCATCATCTGCTTTATGGTGGGTCTTTCCCGGATCACCTCCGGGAGCATCCTTCCCTTCCTCATGACGGCCTGCGGCCTGGCTGCCGGCATCGTATTCGTCATCCATGAGGCCCGTAAGGAGGACCCCGCGGTAAACGTCCGGCTCTTTAAGAGCAACATCGGCTTCGGGCTCTCGAACTTAAGCGCCATGTTCAATTACTCCGTCAGCATGGCCCTGAGCTACCTGGCCTCCATCTACCTGCAGATGGTCCAGGGGCTGTCCTCTCAGACTGCCGGTTTCATCATGGTATGCCAGCCGGTGATCATGGCCATCCTGGCGCCCCAGATGGGAAAACTGTCCGACCGGATCTCGCCCTTCAAGCTGTCTTCCGCAGGCATGGCCGTCAGCGGGCTGGGCATCAGCGTCTTCATCTTTGTGGACGAAAACACCCCCATCCCGGTCATCATGACGGCCCTGTTCGTCACCGGGCTCGGGTTCGCCCTCTTCTCCTCGCCCAATACCAACGCCATCATGTCCTGCGTACAAAAAAGAGACTACGGTGTAGCCTCTTCTCTCGTTTCCACCATGCGCACCGTCGGGCAGACCGTGGGCATGGTCATCGTTACTCTGGTGGTCACAGTCCGGCTGGGCGCCACCCCTCTTGCAAAGGCAGGACCGGACCAGATTTTGCATGTGATCCACACCTGCTTCCTGATCTTCGTCTGCATCTGCGCCATTGGCGTTTTCATTTCCCTGCAGCGAAACAAAACGTCTGATTAAGAAACTGCCGTTTAAGGCCAGCCGTAAGCTTAAGCTTCCCCGGCTGCTTTTTTCTGCGCTTCCGCCAGGTTCCTGTGGGCGGTGGTCATCATCAGCTTGATCCGGTTCAGCTGGTTGACGTGGGACGCGCCCGGGTCAAAGTCGATGGCCACGATGTTTGCCTTGGGGCTGAACTTGCGCATGGCCTTCATCATGCCTTTTCCTGTCACATGGTTGGGCAGGCAGGCAAAGGGCTGCAGGCAGGCGATGTTCTCCACACCGTGGTTGATGAGTTCCACCATTTCACCGGTCAGGAGCCAGCCTTCACCGCACTGGTTGCCCAGGGAAATGACCTGGGATGCCGCTTTAGCGGTCTCCTCGATGTGAGAGGGCTCTGTGAACCGTCTGGAATTGCGCAGGGCCTTCCGCATGGGCGCCCGGTAGTGCTCGATGAAGCGGATGGCCGCCTTGTTTCCCATCATGGCCCCGTAGGAACCGGACAGATGCTGATAATTGAACTCCTTGTTCTGCATGCCGTAGAGCAGGAAGTCCATCAGATCCAGAACCACGGCTTCTCCGCCCTCTTCCTCAATGACGCCCACGATATCGTTGTTGGCCGTCGGGTGGTATTTCACCAGGATCTCACCGACCACGCCCACCTTGGGCTTTTTGATGTCCTTCAGGGGCAGACGGTCGAAATCGTGCACGATGCCGGCGATGTTCTTTTTGAATGTATCCATGCTGCCGTCCATCACGTTCTTCTCCGCCTGCCGATTCCAGAACTCATAGAGCTTGTTGGCAGATCCGGCTTCTTCCTCATAGGGCCGGGTGGCGTACAGGACCCGCATGAACAGATCGCCGTAGATCACAGCCATCATGCCCCGTTTGATCAGCTTCGGATCGGTGAGCTTGAAGCCCGGGTTGGACTCCAGACCCGCCGCGTTGACGGAGATGATGGGGATCTGTTCCATGCCCAGATCCTTCAGCGCCTTCCGCAGCAGTGAGATATAGTTGCTGGCCCGGCACTGACCGCCGGTCTGCGACATGAATACCGCCGTCTTGTCCAGATTGTACTGGCCGGACTTGAGGGCAGCGATGGTCTGTCCCAGGGTAACGATGGTGGGATAGCAGGCATCGTTATTGACATACTTCAGGCCCTCCTCCACCGCATTGGTGGTCACCGGCGGAAGCTCGATGGCCCGGTATCCGCAGGACCGCATCATCTTCTCCAGCAGGCGGAAATGGATGGGCGACATCTGCGGCATCATGACCGTGTATTCGTCCTTCATTTCCTTTGTGAAGATCCGGCGTTCATATGGCGCGTTGCTGGGCGTGGGCTGAATATCGTTCTTCTCCCGTTCCATAATGGCCGCCCGCAGCGACCGGACACGGATCCTTGCCGCGCCCAGATTGGAGCCTTCGTCGATCTTGAGGACAGTATAGAGCTTGTTGTTGGCGTGGCAGATCTCCTCCACCTGATCCGTGGTGACTGCGTCCAGGCCGCAGCCGAAGGAATTCAGCTGGATCAGTTCCACATCGTCCCTGGTTCCGGCGAATACCGCAGCCCGGTACATTCTGGAATGATAGACCCACTGGTCCAGTACCCGGATGGGCCGGCTCAGGGTCGCCAGATGCGCCACGGAATCCTCCGTCAGCACGATCATCCCGTAGGAGTTGATCAGTTTATCCATGCCGTGGTTGATCTCCGGATCCACATGATAGGGACGTCCTGCCAGGACGATGGCCTTCACGTGGTGCTCTTCGGCATACCGCAGGGCCTCTTCTCCTGCCTTTCTCATATCTTCATGGAATCTCTCATCTTCAGCCCGGGCGCTTTCGATGGCCCGGCCGATCTCGGAAATGGAGACTCCGTAGGGTTTGAATACTTTCTTCAGTTCCTGTTTCAGCCGTTTGTCATCGTCATATGGCAGGAAGGGATGCAGGAAGGTCACGCCCTCCTCCTCGATGATCTCGTCCATGTTGTTGGCGATGACCTCGGGATAGGTGGCGACGATGGGGCAGTTATAATGATTCGGCTGCTTTTCATCCTCCACCCGCTCATAGTTGATGCTGGGATAGAAGATCAGCTTGTGACCGTCCCTGATCAGGGACTTGATGTGTCCGTGCACCAGCTTGGCCGGATAGCATGCCGTATCGGAGGAAATGGTATCCATGCCCATCTCATAGATGGACTTCTTAGACTGGGGCGACAGCACCACAGAATACCCCAGCTCCGTGAAGAAGGTATGCCAGAAGGGGTAGTTCTCGTACATGTTCAGCACCCGGGGAATGGCAATGACGCCGCGGGGCGCCAGCTCCGGCGGTAGGCTCTCGTACTGGAAGAGACGCTGCAGCTTATACTGGTAAAGATTCGGCAGGTCAGTGGACTTCTCCGTCTTACCCGCCCCCTTCTCACACCGGTTGCCCGTGATCAGCCGTGTGCCGTCCACGAACTTGTTGATGGTCAGAAGGCAGTTGTTCTCGCACTGCCGGCACCGGGTGGTGGATGTCTGTACATCAAAATTCTCCAGTTCATCCCTCTTCAGAAGACTGGATCTCTGTCCTTCCGAGCAGCGGGAACGGGCGATCAGAGCGCAGCCGAAGGCGCCCATAAGACCGGAAATATCCGGACGGACCACATCTCTTCCAAGGATCTTCTCGATGCTGCGCAGAACAGCCTCATTCAGGAAAGTTCCGCCCTGGACCACCACTTTCTCTCCGGCGTCATCCGGATTTCTCAGCTTGATGACCTTGTACAAGGCGTTCTTGATGACGGAATAGGACAGTCCCGCGGAGATGTCGCCGATGGTCGCCCCTTCCTTCTGGGCCTGCTTGACCTTGGAGTTCATGAAGACGGTGCAGCGGGTCCCCAGGTCCACCGGGGCTTCCGCCAGCAGGGCTTCCTGCGCAAAGTCAGGCACGGTCATGTTGACGGACTTGGCGTAGGTCTCGATAAAGGAGCCGCATCCGGAGGAGCAGGCCTCGTTCAGCATGATGTTGTAGAGGGCATTATCCTTGATCTTCATGCATTTCATGTCCTGTCCGCCGATGTCCAGAATGAAGTCCACGCCGGGGAGAAATTCCTCCGCAGCCTTGTAGTGGGCCATGGTTTCGATCTCACCCATGTCCGCGTGGAAGGCCGCTTTGATCAGGTTTTCTCCGTAGCCTGTCACCGCGGTGGATGCGATATAGGCATCCTCCGGCATCTGATCATAGACATCCTTCAGCATCTCGATGATGGGCGCGATAGGCTTGCCCCGGTTGTTTTTATAGAAGGTATACAGAACATTTTTATCGTCATCCATCACCACGGACTTGGTGGTGGTGGATCCTGCGTCGATGCCCAGGAAGAGTCTTCCTTTGGCGGTTTTCAGATCCCCCCGGCGCACTTTTGCCCGGTCATGACGGGCGCGAAAAGCGTCCAGTTCCTCCTGGGACGCGAACAGGGGCTCGATCAGTGCAGTATCTCTTAAACCGCTCTGGTCCGCCCTCTTCAGACGGTTCAGCATCTGGGCCAGATTTGTCTCGTCATACTGTCCCGCCAGGTATGCAGCGCCGATGGCAACGAAAAACCTGGAGTTGTCCGGGAAGATGATGTCTTCCGGCGCGATGTCCAGGGTCTCGATGAACCGCTGACGAAGCTGGGGCAGGAAAGAAAGCGGCCCTCCGAGGAAGGCGATCTTGCCTTTGATGGGATGACCGCAGGCCAGTCCGGAGATGGTCTGATCCACCACTGCCTGGAAGATGGACGCCGCGAGGTCTTCGATCTTGGCGCCATCATTGATCAGCGGCTGGATGTCCGTCTTGGCGAATACGCCGCAGCGGGCCGCGATGGGATAGATCAGTGTATGTTTCTCCGCAGCCTCATTCAGGCCGTCCGCGTCCGTATTCAGCAGGACAGCCATCTGATCGATAAAGGCCCCGGTGCCGCCGGCGCAGGTGCCGTTCATCCTCTGCTCCACAGTCTGTCCGTAGAATGTGATCTTGGCGTCCTCGCCGCCCAGTTCAATGGCAGTGTCCGTCTCCGGGATCAGCTCCTCCACTGCCCGGCTGCAGGCGATCACTTCCTGCTCAAAAGGCACCTGCAGGAGCTTTGCCAGCGAAAGTCCGCCGGACCCGGTGATCACCGCCCTGACGGGCTGGGATCCGAAGGTATGCTCCGCTTCCTCCAGCAGTTCTTCCACCTTATCAAATACGCTGGACATGTGGCGCTCATAGCGACTGTAGACGATCCTGTTGTCATCGTCCAGAAATACCAGTTTTACTGTCGTTGATCCGACATCGATTCCTAATCTCATTTTTTGACCTTTTTGACCTTTGATTGTCTTATATATATATGAAGAAACTGTAGCGACAAATTTCGATATATTTTATAATATATATGTAGTTAATGCAATCCGTATTTGGTATGAATTCATGAAATCTACACACATGAAAAATGAGTTTCCGGCTATTTACCGGTTTCTGGACCATTTCAGTCCGATCGACGGCGACTGCGGCCTTCTCTGCGGCGCAGCCTGCTGTGTCTGCGCCGGAGATGATTCCGGGGATGCCATCGCATCTTCAGAGACGGACACTGCCGCTGCCGAGGATGACCCTGACTACTCCATGGGCCTCTATCTGATGCCCGGAGAAGAAATAATGTTCACTTTCGATGAGGACTGGATCCGCTGGGGATACCTGCAGGCGGAGATCTATGATTTTCCGGAGAGCTGGCACGGGAAGGTCCCCTTCTTTCAATGTCTGACGCCGCCGGTCTGTCCACGTGAAAAAAGGCCTCTGCAGTGCAGGACCTTTCCTCTCGCCCCCCACCTTACCGCGGACGGCGTTCTCTATCTGATCTATAACCGCGATCCCCTTCCCTATGCCTGTCCGCTGATTTCGGACCGGGATACGCATCCCCTGTCGCCAGCCTTTGTAAAAGCCACCTACACGGTCTGGAAACATCTGATCCGGAATTCTCTCATCTTCGACATGGTGGATCTGGATTCCCAGATCCGGGAGGAAGACGGTTACCCCATCGACATCATATATCCGGTATGACCATCAGAAGGGTTCATCCGGCGCGATGCCCAGCCGTTTGAATTCCGTATGGTACATGTGCCGCAGCACCAGGGCGAAATACAGCGTTCCCAGGATCTCTGCCAGAGGAAAGGAATACCAGACCATTCCCAGGCCACCCACCCGGGCAAATATGAGCGCCATGGGCAGGATTCCCACAAACTGACGGATCAGTGATCCCCAGAGACTCAAAAAACCGTGGCCGGAGGCCTGGAAGACAGATGAGGACATGATTCCGAATGCCGCCGGGATAAAGCAGAAACTGATGATGCGGAAGGCCGGAACACCGATCTCGTACATTTCCGCGCTGTTCTGGGAATTGAAGATCCCGATCAGCTGATGGGAAAACAGCTGAAAGATGATGAGACCCAGGGCCATGATGCACAGGGCGTAGAGCAGGCCTTTTTTGTATGTTTCCATAAAGCGCTTCCGGTTCCTGGCCCCGTAATTGTATCCCAGGATGGGAAGAACGCCCTGATTCAGTCCGATACATGGCATGAAGATAAAGCTCTGCAGCCTTCCGTAGATGCCCATGATCGCCACCGCGGTCTCAGTGAATCCGCCCAGGATCAGGTTCATGCCGAACTGGAGGATGGATCCGATCCCCTGCATGAGAATGGCAGGACCTCCCACCGCGTAGATATCCTTGACGATCTGACCGTTCCATTTCCAGCCCCGCAGGCTCACCTTCACTGCATGTTTTCTGCCAAAGAGGATCGCCTGACCCAGGACCAGAGCCGCTGCCTGTCCGATGAGGGTGGCGATGGCGGCGCCCAGAACGCCCATTTCAGGAAATGGACCGATGCCGAAGATCATCAGCGGGTCCATGATGATGTTTGTGATGCCCCCCAGAAGACCGCACAGCATGGGCACGATCATGTTGCCTGTGGCCTGCAGGATCTTCTCTGTGACGCACTGGACGATGACCATCAGGGATCCGATCATGATCAGGGACAGATAGTCCGCCCCGTTTTCTACGATATAAGGGGTATCTGTCATGACACGCATCAGAGGGTCCGCCAGGAAGAGACCGATGATCAGAAATGGGATCCAGCTGAAGAAGGCCAGCCGGTAGCCGTGGCTGGCCGCCAGATTCGCTTCTTCATATCTTCTCGCTCCCAGCCTGCGGGCGATCAGGGAATTGATTCCCACGCCTGTGCCCACCGCCACGGAAATCATCATGAACTGAAACGGGAAGATATATGTGACTGCGGCCAGTGCTTCTTCTCCCAGGTAGGAAACGAAGAAGCTGTCCACCACATTATAGATCGCCTGGGTCAGCATCGAGAGGATGGCCGGCCAGGACATACTCAGTATCAGTTTTCCGATGGGCATGACGCCCATTTTGTTTTCTTGCATGAAAGATCCCTTCTGTCTCTTGATTCGTGATAGGTGTAATGATTTTGACTGGTATAGCTTTCATTGAAAAACCCCGGAAGAAGCGTCCTCCGGGGATCATATTTTTCTTCTGATGCTTCCAAGGCTGAATTATAGCCTATCCAGGGCCCGGATGCAACGTGTTTTTGCGGAACTTAATAGACAGATGTCTTATAGATGAACTTGACGTTTCCGTCCATGCCCCTGGGCAGCTCCGTAAAGGTCTTGTAGGACTTGCCCGCATCGATGACATCATCCAGATCATTCAGGGTGCCCTTGAGATCGTCCTGATACAGATCCACGATCTTGCGGATGCCCTTCTTATAGAGAGTGGACATTCCCTGGGAGAGCTGCAGGGACCCGCGGTCCAGCTGCTTCACACCCTTCTTCAGCTGGCCGGTCTTGCCGCTCAGCTGATCCATGCCTTCGGATAGCTGTCTGGCGCCGCCGGACAGGTCAGCTTCCGCATTGGTCAGATCATCCATGCCTGTGACCAGAGCCCCCAGTCCGGAGGACATCTCCTTGCCGGCGCCGGTGGCGCTGGCAAGAGATTCCGAGAGTTTCTCCAGACCGGAACTGATCACAGTCATGCCGCCGATGAGGCTGGTCTGCTGCTGACCCTTTTCGGGTTCGTAGCTGCCCAGGCTGTCAGACATATCGTCCAGGCCGCCTTCCACCTGCTTCACTGCGCCGCGGGCGGATTTGATTCCGGCAATGGCCTGCTTGAGGGCGTCCTCCTGATCCTGGGCCTTCATGTCTTCGCTCTTTTCTTCTTTGGATGCCTTCTTCAGGTCCGCAGCCACGCCGTCAGCCGCTTCTTTCATCTTCTCTGTCTTATTCACCATCCCGCCGTATCCGGCTGCCTGCAGTTTCTTTTTGACAGCGGGATTGGAGATGATCTTGTTGATTTCATTGACATAGTCTGCAACATCCTGGGCGTCCGCTTCGGTGCTGCTTAAGTTCTCCAGGGCCTCCGCGTCCGGATCCTCGCCGAAGGCTTTCAGTACCGCTCCCAGTCCCTGCTGGGCCTGATCCAGCGCATTCACAGCGCCCGGGTTTTCCTTGCTTCCGTCTCCGTCCAGACCGGCTTTCATTTTTTTGAGACCGCTTAATACATCCTTGGACGCAGCCTCCAGCTGCTGGGTCCCGGTGACAGCTTCGCCCAGCTGCTCTCCCAGTTTGCCGCTCAGCTGCTTCACGCCCTGATTGAGCTGCAGGGCGCCCAGGGCAGCCTGGCTGGTCCCTTCGCTCAGGCGATGGGCGCCTTTTTTGAGCTTCCGGACCCCCTTGGCAAGCTTGGGCGTATTCTCATAGAGCTGGTCGATCCCCTGATAGAGCTGATCGGATCCTTCCATCAGCTTCTTCGCGCCCTTGTCCAGATCGCTGATCTCATCGTCATAATCCAGATCTCCTACGGCATCCTCATCCATGTCTTCGAAGATGGAATTGGTGACGATGGTCATCATGTCCTGGACCGCGAAATCTTTGGCAGTGCCGGTGATGGTAATGGTGTCTTCCAGATCCAGGTCCAGAAGATCCTTATCGATATCCAGCGCGTCGTTCAGTCCGGGCGCGGCCATGCCGACCACCACTTTTTTATCTCCGTCATCGATGATCTTGCCGTGATCGATGTCGATGTCTTCAAAAGAATCATCATCTGTAATGAAGCCGGTCATGGCAATAAAGGGCACGGTGGTCCCGTCCTGGGCCCTGGCCGTATTACGATAGGAAATGATGATCTTCACATCTCCGCTGGCCCCTTCCATATCTTTTCCCTGAACTTCCTGTCCGTTCAGGAAATAAGAGATCCCCAGAGCCACCGGGACTTCATCCGTGGTGGTGCCTTCATAGAAGATATCGTTTCCCTCCGCGTTCCAGATCAGGGAATCCCCTTCTCCTTCTTCGAAGGTCTCGTCACCTTTGACATTCTCGATATCCTGCAGTGTGGACCGGTCTTTGATCTGATCAGAACCGATCCCGTTCTTCAGGTGATCGCTGACCGTAACATCGGACTGCGAACCATCTGCCTCCGTAACCACATAGACGGTCTCTTCCTTTGTCATCTCCTGCGCCGCCCAGACGGGTGGAGCCGCCGCAGCTGCCAGCATGGCAAAGGCTGCAAAATAAGCCAATATTGTTCTGCCTGATTTCATTCTTATCCTCCTCTGAACGCAGACCCGCTTCCGTAGTTAGATATATCTAATTATACTTTTATTCTTCTGGTTTATCAAGGGATGGTTTCTCTCTGCTCCTATCGATGAAGCCCCTGCTGGTCCTGCAGATGATCCCATCGAACAGGACGAAGAAGGACGGCACGATGAACATGACCACCAGCAGGCTGATGATGGCGCCCCGGCCCATGAGCAGGCAGAGGGAGCCGATCAGGTCGATGTCCGAGTAGATCCCGACGCCGATGGTGGCGGCGAAGAAGCTCAGGGCGCTGACCAGAACCGAAGGCATGGATGTGGAATGGGCGATCTGGATCGCTTCCTTCTTACCCCTGCCGGCGAAACGTTCCCGTTTGTACCTGGTGGTCATCAGGATGGCGTAGTCAACGGTAGATCCCAGCTGTACGGTGCTGATGATGATGGATGTGATGAAGGCCAGTACCGTTCCCGTGTAATACGGAATGCCCAGGTTGATGAAAATACCAAGTTCAATGGACGCCACCAGTATGATGGGCAGCGATATGGACTGCAGGGCGATCAGGATGATCAGGAAGATGGCGGCGATGGACAGGGCCGTGACCACCTTGAAATCATGGTCCGTGATGTCGATCAGGTCCTTGGTGCAGGGTCCCTCACCGATGAGCATGCCGCCGGAATCGTATTTCCCCACGATCTCATTGATCTGATCGATCTGATCGTTGACCTCATCGCTGGCCACAGCGTATTCCGAATTGATGATGGCCAGCTCGTAATTGTCGCTGGCAAGTTCCCCCTTCAGGCTGCCCGGGACCATGGAATCCGGGAATGTGGGGCCCAGTGTCCCTTCCAGGCTGAGGGTATATCCTACCCCGTCCACCTGATCGATCTCCTGCATCATGTCGCGGACATCCTTCTGGGGCGTATCCGCATCGATGAGCAGCATGTGGGTGCAGTTCATATTGAAATCATCCGCCAGCTTTTCATTGGCCACTGCGAAAGGCAGATCCTGGGGAATGCTCTCGTCAAGTTTATAATAGACATCCGTATTCCGGTATCCGTAGAAGGCCGGCGCCAGCAGGATCAGGAAAATGGCCGCGAAGATCAGGGGCCGCTTGACGACTGCGGCAGACAGTCTGTCGAATTTCGGCACCACAGGCTTGTGCTTCAGTTTCAGGATGAACTTCTCCAGGGCCAGAAGCATGGCCGGCAGAAGGGTCACGCTGCAGATGACGCCGATCAGGACACCCTTTGCCAGTACGATGCCCATGTCCATACCGAGGCGGAAGGTCATGAAGCACAGGGCCAGGAATCCCGCGATGGTGGTCAGTGAGCTGCTGGAGATGGAGACCAGGGTTTTCGCGATGGCGTTGGCCATGGCCTCGTCACGGTCCATTCCCAGTTCCCGCCGGTGTTCCGTATAGCTGTGCCACAGGAAGATGGAGTAGTCCGTGGTGACCGCCAGCTGCAGCACCGCGGCAATGGCCTGGGTAATGAAGGAGATCTCTCCCATGAAGATGTTGGATCCCATGTTGAAAATGATGGCCATGCCGATACCGGCGATGAAGATCAGCGGAATGGCGAAGGAATCCATGAAAATGCCCAGAACGATCATGGCAAGAATGACAGCCACAGCCACGTAGATGGGTTCCTCCGTCAGGATCAGCTCCTTCAGGTCCTCCACAAAGCAGCTCATCCCGCTGATGAAGGCCTGTTTCCCGCCGATCTCCCGGATCTTCACGATGGCGTCCAGGGTGTCGTCGTCTGACGTGGGCTTATCGAAGAACACCGCCATCAATGTGGTGTCGCCGCTGTTGAATTTCTCGTAGATGTCCTCGGGCACCATGCTCACCGGCACGGACAGGTCCAGCACCGTGTCATACCAGATCACGTTATCCACGTGGGGCACCTCCTCGACCTTGGCCTTGAATTCGGCAACGTCCTTGTACTCCATGCCGTCCACCATGATCATGGCGAACCCGCCCTTGCCGAATTCATCCAGCAGGATATCCTGTCCCCTGATGGTTTCGATGCTGTCCGGCAGATAGGTCAGGACATCGTAGTTGACCCGGGTGGTGATGAACCCGAACACGGATGGGACAAGCAGGAGAAGGGCTATGATAATAATGATTCTTCTTCGTCTAACGACCGCTTTTGCAAATGTAAGCAATGTACCTGGATTCCTCTTGTAACTGAATTGTATCTATAATGTACGCATGATACTTTACAATGATAAATCAGCTTTTCTTCCTCTTCTATATGCAATAAAAACAGCGTGCACAAATTCTGTGCACGCACCCAGAATTGCTCAAAGTGTCAGAATTCAGATCAGGGGATCCGGCTGGCCTCCTCGGCGCTGTTCAGAACCGCCCTGACGGTGCCAAGAAACAGGGTGTTGTAAACCTGGGCCAGATGTTCGGGCTCATGATCCATCCCCCTGCGGATCCACCCCATCACATCCCCCACCGCCGCGTTGACGTAGAGCTCCGCCGCGATCTCGATGGCTCTGGTGGAATGCTTCTGGCCCCTGGCCTGCTGGGCCACGATGACCTCCGCATGCCGCAGCATGACATCGTTGATGAACCGCAGCACCATATCATCATTGATGGATTCGTCCAGATGGATCATCATCCGTCTGTGCTGGTAGAGGAAATCCAGCGTGGCCTCCAGACCTCCCTCCCAGTCGGATTCGATCCGGTACTGGCGCATGATCTCATCCGTCTTCTCCTTGAACATGAAGTGAAGAAGGTCATAAACATCGTGAAAATGATAATAGAAAGTATTCCGGGTGAGTCCGCATTCATCGGTGATGTCCCGGATGGTGATCTTGTCCAGCGTCCTGGTTTCCAGCAGCTTCGACAGCGCCTGAGCCATCGCCCGTTCTGTCAGATTCTTCATGGTCTGCGCTCCCTTATTCTATCTCCAGGCTTTTGATCTCAGAGATGCTGATATCCCCCATGAGTTCCACCGCTTCCACCTTGCCCCCTGCCTGGCGCACTTCCACCGACAGGGTTCCCGCCGGCTGCCGGAAGGTGTATGTCATGCTGAGGCTTTCCTGATCCCGGCCCTGGGCGCTTTCATCTCCCGCAGCCCCCGCCGCCAGGGCGTAAGCCGCCGCCGAAGAGCCCGATGCGCAGCTTCCCTCGAAATAAATGGTATCCACATCCCGGACGTAAACGATGGGCGTCAGCAAGGTGTCTGCCGGATCGTAGAACATGATCCCAAAGGCTGGCAGATCCCGGTCTGACATCCTGTACACCTCATCCCGGAGGTAACAGAACAGGGCTTCCATCTCGTCTCTGGCGGTACCTCTGATGACCGCTGAGGAAAAGGAAGTGATCACCAGATGGGAGATCCCCTCCATGTGTACCAGACGTCCTTCAATGAAATTTTTGCCGTCCTTCAGCGGGATCCGGATCTCCTCCATGCTGACAGGCACCGGCATGCCGATGCTGTCCATGTCCATGCCGGTGTTCTCATCCTCCGGTGAGAGGATGGTCACATGCAGGGGCGCGTCACTTCCGCTGACGCTGATATCAAGGTCCCCCAGGGGCGGCTCGTGCTGCATGGCCGCATAATAGCCAAATGCTCTGGACGCGTTTCCGCAGAGTTCCAGTCCGCACATTTCCATCCGGGGCAGGCCAGCTTTTGCAGCAGAGACCGCGGCGGCCCGGGCCTTCTCCTGCTCCGCATTATAGTCCGCCGCATCCGCCGGTTCTGCCAGGCACTGGTCCGGCGTCAGGATGTAGCCCACTTGTTCCGCATCTTCGTTCTTCTCCAGCAAAAAACGCGCAATCCGTTGGTATTCCGTCCTTTTCACCGGGGACAGGACCAGGATTGTAATGTTCCCGGCGGGGTTGGCGATTACATAATTTACGTTATGTTTCATCGTATGATTCCTCCTTTGGGACACCCTTTTTTTCTCTTTTTACTTCAGCGCCTCCGGGTTCAGGCACTGGAGTTCCTCCGGCAGGAAGATGCCGTCCTTCCGGATCAGCACATCGTCAAACCAGATCTCTCCGCCGCCGTAATCCTCCCGCTGGATCATCACCAGATCCCAGTGCACCGCCGACTTGTTCCCGTTGGGCGCGTCCTCATAACACATGCCCGGTGTCAGATGGAAGCTGCCGCAGATCTTCTCATCGAACAGGGTGTCCTTCATGGGATGGAGGATATAGGGATTCACGCCCAGGGCGAACTCTCCGAAATAACGCGCTCCTTCATCCGTATCCAAAAGCTGGTTGATCCTTTCATTATTATTAGCGGTCGCCTTGATGATCCTGCCGTCTTTGATCTCGAATACGATATTCTCAAAGGTGAAGCCCTGCTCTTCCGACGGCGTGTTGTAGGAAATGATGCCGTTCATGGACTCCCGTACCGGGGCTGTGTAGACTTCCCCGTCCGGGATGTTCCGTTCACCGTCACACTTGATGGCGCCGATTCCCTTGATGGAGAATGACAGATCCGTTCCGGGCCCCTTGATGCGCACCCGGTCCGTCCGGTTCATCAGATCCACCAGGGGATCCATGGCCTTGCTCATCTTCCCGTAATCCAGGGTGCAGACGTTGAAATAGAAGTCCTCGAAGGCTTCCTGGCTGGTGCCGGCCAGCTGGGCCATGGAGGCGTTGGGATAGCGCAGCACCACCCATTTGGTCTCATTCACCCGGTAATCCAGAGTGGGGCTGGTCATGCGGTCATAGAGGCTCAGCTTCTCTGCCGGCACATCGGAAAACTCCGACGTATTGCTGCCTGCCCGGATGGCGATGTATCCCTGCATCCCCTTCATCTGCGCCAGGCTGATCTCATCCATGAATTTCAGCTGATCCTCACTGCAGCCCAGCAGGATCTCTCTGGTGATCACCGAATCTCTGATCTCCGTAAAGGGCTGTCCGCCGGCAGCATAGATATCCTTGATCAGCTGCCGGGCCAGATTCCTGCTGCAGTCTCCTTCA
>CAMNJK010000008.1 GCA_946541435.1 uncultured Bacillota bacterium | reverse complement strand
ACGTCCTGGGGATCCAAAGGCAGGTAAGGCACGGTCCAGCGGCTGGGGTCATTGTTGTTGCGGTATTTCATTCCCTTGGCGATGGCATCCTGATGGGATCCCGAGAAAGCAGCGAATACCAGCTGTCCGCCGTAGGGCTGCCGGGGATGGACCTTGAGATCCGTGAACTTCTCGTAGATCTTCACCGTCTCCGGCATATCGCTGAAGTCCAGTTCCGGATCCACGCCATGGGTGAACATATTCATGGCCAGAGTCACGATGTCCACATTGCCGGTGCGCTCGCCGTTGCCGAACAGGGTTCCTTCCACCCGGTCGCCGCCGGCCAGGATCCCCAGCTCTGCGTCGGCCACCGCCGTTCCCCGGTCATTGTGGGGATGCAGGGAGATCAGCAGGTTTTCCCGGTCATGCAGATGCTCGCACATGTATTCGATCTGGGACGCATATACATGGGGCATGGACATGGCCACCGTAGCAGGCAGATTGATGATCACCTTTCGGTCCGGCGTCGGCTTCCAGATATCAATAACAGCGTTGCAGACCTCCGCCGCGTAATCCATCTCTGTTCCGGTGAAGCTCTCCGGGGAATACTCGAACTGGAACTCTGTTCCTTCATTCTTCGCTGCTCTTTCCGCGTACTTGCGGATCATCTCCGCGCCTTCCACCGCGATCTTCTTGATCGCCTCCTTGTCCTTGCGGAATACCTGCTCCCGCTGGGCGACGGATGTGGAGTTATATAAATGTACGATCGCGCGTTTCGCCCCTGCCAGAGACTCGAAGGTCTTCTTGATGATATGGCGGCGGGACTGGGTCAAAACCTGTACGGTCACATCATCCGGGATCATATTCTCCTCGATCAGCTTCCGCAGGAACTGGTATTCCGTTTCGGATGCTGCCGGGAAACCCACTTCGATCTCTTTGAAGCCGATCTTCACCAGATACTGGAAGAATTCAATCTTTTCTTCCAGACTCATGGGCACGATCAGGGCCTGATTGCCGTCCCTGAGGTCCACGCTGCACCAGCGGGGCGCCTTCTCGATATGGTCACGTCTGGTCCATTTCATGTACTGGGGTCCGACCGGATAATAACCGGGACTGTACTTGGTGTAATTCTTCATTGTTGTTCTGTTACCTCTTCTTCCATTTTCATAGATTCATCTCCTCAGATCAGCTCAGATGCCCCATCTATACAAAAAAACCCTCATCTAACCAAGAGACGAAGGAAATCCTACGCGGTACCACTCTTGTTGGTATGCTGTTTCGGCCCCTGTCACGGCGCCGCTCCGCAAGGCGGAGAATCACATACCCTCTCTGAAGGTTCTGCTCCCGGGTGAGACGTCCGGTTCGATCTGCAGCCTTACACCAGCCGGCTGCTCTCTGAAAGATCTTCTTCCGGATTTATTCCGTTCAACGCATCTTTATGATTGATTCGACGGTTAATATCATATACCAACTGTTTATTTTTGTCAATCTGTTATTTTGGGCATGTTGAAACAAATATTCACAGTTTTTGTTGTTGTTTTTCACAAAAAATGAAAATTTCCTGTTGCGTTTGCTCTGGAAATGTATATAATAGTATCTGACGTCTCTTACCCGCTCTATGGGCGGGTCTCTGCGTCAAGGTTAGTATTTTAAGGAGGAAAACATGAGAGTTACAGGATCACAGCTTGTGGCCGAGGTTCTTCTGGAACACGGCGTGGACACCATTTTCGGATACCCCGGCGGGACGATCCTCAACCTGTACGACACACTGTATGAGTACAAGGACAGGATCAGACATGTGCTTACCGCTCACGAGCAGGGCGCCGCGCACGCTGCGGACGGCTACTACAGAGCCACCGGCAAGACCGGTGTCGTTTTCGCCACCAGCGGACCGGGCGCGACCAACCTGGTCACGGGTATCGCGACCGCCTTCATGGACAGTATCCCCATGATCGCCATCACCTGCAATGTCCCCGATGCCCTGATCGGCAGAGACGCCTTCCAGGAAGTCAGCATCACAGGTATCACCATCCCGGTCACCAAGCATGCCTATTTCGTTAACCATATCGAGGATCTGGCGGACGCCATCCGCAATGCATTCCGCATCGCCAACAGCGGCCGTAAGGGTCCCGTTCTGATCGATATCACCAAGGACGTTACCGCGGCATCGATCAATTACAAGCCGGGCAAACCCCTGCCCCTGGATCCCCTGCCGGAATTCTCCGATGAAGATGTCCGTCAGGTGGCATCCATGATCAATGCGGCAGAGAAGCCGGTCATCTACTGCGGCGGCGGTGTTCCTGCCTCAAACGCGGGAGATGAACTGCTGGAGCTCATGGAAAAAGCCGATATCCCCGCAGCCTACACACTGATGGCGGCAGGACTCATCGGATACGATAACCCCAGGTCCCTGGGCATGCTGGGCATGCACGGATCCATCGCGGCCAACAAGGCTGTGGACCGGTCCGATCTGGTCATCGCCATCGGCGCCCGCTTCAGTGACCGTGTCGCCCTGAACCCCGCCAAGTTCGGACGCAGGGCCCGCAAGGTCCAGATCGATATCGACACCAGCGAGATCAACAAGAACGTTCTGGTGGACTTCGGTGTTACAGCCGATGCCAAACAGTTCCTCCAGGCCCTTCTTCCCCTGATCAAGGATAAGAAGCACACCGAGTGGGTGGATCAGGCCACCGGCTGGAAGAACACCACCGGCGATGTCAAGGAAGGCGACGCCATGCTCCATCCCAGCGAGATCATCGGCGCCATCTGCGACAACACCGACAAGGAAACCATCTATGTCACCGATGTCGGACAGCATCAGATGTGGACCGCCCAGTATCTGCGCCACTCCAGGACAAACAAGTTCCTGACCAGCGGCGGCCTGGGCACCATGGGTTACGGCTACGGCGCTGCCATCGGCGCCCAGATCGGCTGCCCGGAGAATCGGGTCATCCACGTCACCAGTGACGGTTCCCTTCATATGAATATGAACGAAGCCTGCACTGCGGTAAGCGAGAAGCTGCCCATCATCACCATCATCATGAACAACCGGGTGCTGGGCATGGTATACCAGTGGCAGACAGCCTTCTACGGCAAACGCTACAGCGCCACCACACCGGAGCGCAAGTCGGACTTCCCCAAGCTGATCGAAGCTTTCGGCGGCAAGGGATTCTCCGCAGCGACACCGCAGGAATTCGAAGAAGTGTTCCGCCAGGCTTTGAAGGAAGAAGGACCGGTCTGGATCGACTGCGCCATCTCCCCGGACGAGCGGGTACTGCCCATGATCCCGGGCGGCGGCACACTGGAAGATATGATCATCGGATAGAAAGGAGGCTCCCATGGACAATAAGAAAATTCGCAGGGAAGTCATCAGCATTCTGGTCGACAACCAGTCCAACGTCCTGACCCGTGTCAGCAGCCTGTTTGGACGGCGGGGCTTCAACATCGACTCCCTGACCGTTTCCGCTACCAATGACCCGAACCTTTCCAGGATCACCGTGGTCTTCCAGGGTACGGAACAGGCGCTGCATCAGATCCTGACACAGACCGCCAAGCTGGAAGTCGTGAAGAACATCGCTCCCCTGGATAAAAAGAACAGTATCTACCGGGAACTTCTGCTGATCAAGCTCAGAGCAGACAAGAACGAACGGTCCGCCATCCGCGAGATCGTCGAGATCTACCGGGGCAAGATCGATGATCTGTCCAAGACCAGCATGATCGTTGAACTTACCGGTAATTCAGAGAAAATCGACGGATTTATGGATATCATCAGCTGCTATGATATCCTGGAAGTCTGCAGGACAGGTGTCACCGGCATCTCCCGGGTCCCGGAAGCTCTGGTGGACGACATCGAGGACTGAGGTCCCCCCTGCAGCGGCATCTTCAGGAACAGACCCAATAAAGTACATAATTTCAAATCATAATATCGAAGGAGAAAAAGAAAATGATCAAGAAGTACTATGACCAGGATTGTAATCTGGGTATGCTGGACGGCAAGACAGTTGCCATCATCGGATTCGGCAGCCAGGGCCACGCCCACGCCATGAACCTGAACGAGAGCGGCGTAAGCGTCGTTGTCGGTCTGCGTCCGGGCTCCGCCCACACTGCAAAAGCAGAAGCTGCAGGACTGAAGGTCCTGGGTATCGAAGAAGCTGCTGAAGCCGGCGACATCGTCATGATCCTGATGCCGGACGAGATCCAGGCGCAGGTCTACAGAGATCAGATCGCTCCCCACATGAAGGAAGGCGACGTTCTCTGCTTCGCTCACGGTTTCAACATCCACTTCAATCAGATCCAGCCGGCAGACTATCTGGATGTCATCATGATCGCTCCCAAGGGCCCCGGCCACACCGTCAGAAGCCAGTATGTTGAAGGCAGAGGCGTTCCCAGCCTGATCGCGGTTTATCAGGACGCTTCCGGCAAGGCCAAGGATTACGCTCTGGCTTATGCCAGCGGCATCGGCGCAGGCCGCGCGGGAATTCTGGAGACAACCTTCAAAGAAGAGACCGAGACCGACCTGTTCGGCGAACAGGCAGTTCTCTGCGGCGGCGTGACCGAGCTGATGAAGGCTGGTTTCGAGACCCTGGTGGAAGCCGGATATGCTCCGGAAATGGCTTACTTCGAGTGCATCCATGAAATGAAGCTGATCGTTGACCTGATCAATGAAGGCGGCTTCGAGAAGATGAGATACTCCATCTCCAACACAGCTGAGTACGGCGATTACAGATGCGGCAGACGCGTCATCGGCAAGGAAGCAAGAGACAACATGAAGCAGATCCTGTCCGAGATCCAGGACGGCACCTTCGCTTCCGAATTCATTCAGGAATTCAACGCCGGCGGCAAGGCAAGATTCCTGGCCACAAGACACAAGGAAGCTGCTCACCTGCTCTGCAAGGTAGGCGCAGAGCTCAGACAGATGATGAGCTGGCTGAAGAAGTAACGAGTCAGTCTTAGATCATAACGGCGCTGCTTCGGCGGCGCCGTCATTTTAAAGGAGAACAGAAAAATGAGAAGTGATTCCGTTAAGAAAGGCATCGAGCGGGCCCCCAACCGGTCCCTCTTCTATGCCATGGGATATACAAAAGAAGAACTGGAGCGGCCCCTGGTGGGCGTGGTCTCCGCCAAGAGCGAGATCGTTCCGGGCCATATGCATCTGGATAAGATCGCGGAAGCTGTAAAGGCTGGCGTTCGCATGGCCGGCGGCACTCCCGTGGAAGTCCCCGCCATCGGTGTCTGCGACGGCATCGCCATGGGACATGTGGGCATGAAATACAGCCTTCCCAGCCGGGAACTGATCGCTGACAGCGTGGAGACCATGACCATGGCTCACGCTTTTGACGGCCTGGTCCTGATCCCCAACTGCGACAAGATCGTACCGGGCATGATCATGGCAGCGGTCCGGATGAATATCCCTGCTGTGGTCTGCTCCGGCGGACCCATGATGTCCGGACTGGTGGGCGGCGTTGAGACCAGCCTTTCCAAGATGTTCGAAGCAGTAGGCGCCCGCAAGGCTAACCTGATCGACGATGAAGGTCTGCTGGAATACGAAGAGAACGTCTGCCCGGGATGCGGTTCCTGCTCCGGCATGTACACCGCCAACAGCATGAACTGCCTGTCCGAAGCCGTGGGCATCGCCCTGCCCGGCAACGGGACCATCCCCGCGGTCCACAGCGGCCGGATCCAGCTGGCCAAGCACGCCGGCATGGCCATCATGAACCTGATCGAAAAGGACATCAAGGCCCGGGATATCATCAACGAGAAATCCCTGCGCAATGCCCTGACCTGCGATATGGCTCTGGGATGCTCCTCCAACAGCGTGCTCCATCTGCTGGCCATCGCCAACGAAGCCGGCGTGGAACTGAACCTGGAGATCTTCAATGAGTTCAGCGCCAAGGTGCCCAACCTCTGCCACCTGGCCCCTGCCGGCCCCACCCACATGCATGACCTGAACAACGCAGGCGGCCTGCAGGCAGTCCTCAGCGAACTGGATAAAAAAGGCCTGATCGACAAGAGCCTGATCACAGCCACCGGCAAAACCGTAGGCGAAAATATCGCAGGCGCCCATGTCAAAGACTATAACACCATCCGTCCCATCGACGAGCCCTACAGTGAGACCGGCGGCATTGCCATCATGTGGGGCAATATCGCTCAGGACGGCTGCGTGGTCAAGCGCAGCGCGGTGGCCCCGGAGATGCTGCAGCACAGCGGCCCCGCCCGGGTCTTCGACAGCGAAGACGAAGCCATCGAAGCTATCTATAACGGTAAGATCGTGGACGGTGACGTGGTGGTCATCCGCTACGAGGGTCCCAAGGGCGGTCCGGGAATGCGTGAGATGCTGAATCCCACCAGCGCGCTGGCGGGCATGAAGCTGGACAAGACCGTTGCCCTGATCACCGACGGCCGCTTCAGCGGTGCCAGCCGGGGCGCATCCATCGGACACGTCTGTCCGGAGGCTGCGGAAGGCGGCAACATCGGTCTCCTGCAGGAAGGCGATATCATCGACATCGATATCCCGAACGCGAAGATCAATGCCCAGGTCTCTGACGAAGAATTCGCCAAACGCCGGGAAAGCTACCAGGCCCCCGCGCCCAAGGTCACCCAGGGGTGGCTGGTGCGCTACATGCGCAATGTGGACGCCGCGTCCAAAGGCGCTGTGATGAAATAAAGACCAGCCTTTGCACGGATTGACAATGGAATAAAAAAATGAGCTGCTGCAGGAAGCCGGAAACCATCGGCCGATGCAGCAGCTCTTTTGATTCTGTGGTATTCTGTCTTACCGGATCCTCTTCCCCACCACGAAGAATCGTCCGTCTTCGGTCTGGTAGGCGCAGGTGGACAGGGTCACCAGCTGCTCGCCGAACCGGGCAGTCTGTTCGGTATCGTAGACGGACAGGGACTTCACCCCGCTGACGTAGGAATTGAACTCATCCTCCGTGGTGATGCCGGGATACTCATAGTATTTGAACACGTCGGCATCGTCGGAATAGATCTTGGAATAACAGGCGGCGATGATCTGATAGGTGCCGGTATCTGTGGTGACCGCGCCGTCTTCCGATACATGTACTGTTGACACCTTGAACGTGGGATGGTTCTCATAGAATTCCCGGTCTTCGTACTTCACCAGATCGTGGAACATGATGCCGCTCTTCATGTGATGGCCGTAGATCAGCCAGTTGCAGGTGGGCAGACCGATGTCGCTGGCCGCGTCCATGAAGGGGGTGCCGGCATCGGAGTATTCCTTTTCGAAATTCCGGTGCAGATAGTATTCCGGATCCGGATTCTCCTGCCCTTCCCGGCCGGTCTGCATCACCGGATAGTCGATCCTGGTGCCCTTGACTTTCACCCAGCCCACCAGGTCCGGGTTCTTCTGATAAAGCGCAGAAAGATCACGGCCCTCTTTTTCGGCGCCGTCATCTGCCAGCTGGGCAAACTCCTGCTGGGTCCTGTGCGCGTTCAGGAAATAGTCCGCCAGATAGTATCCTGAGCCGCAGAATACGATAAGGCAGAGAACGAGCACGATTTTCGTGCCCGTTCCCATTTTGTTGGTCTTTCTCATTTCAGGTCTTCCATTTCGCAGAGCCGAATGCCTGCCTTTGTAAGTATATTCTCCGCTCTCTCCTGATCGGTGGTCTTCATGGTGATCGCAGCCTCGCCCTTGGCGGACTGGATCGTGGAGTAGATGTATTTGACGCCGATGCCCGCGTCTGCCAGGATCTGCAGCACCTTGTTCACTGCTCCGGGCACATTGTCAATGGCCACGGTCAGCACATCGCTGATGCTGGCCATGAAGCCCTTTCCTGCCAGCGCCTTGATGGCATCTTCCGGATTCTGCACGATGCAGCGGAGGATGCCGTATTCTCCGGTCTCCGCGATCGTGACCGCGTTCAGATCAATGCCGTTTTCTGCCAGGATCTCTGTCAGATCCGCCAGTCTTCCAGTTTCGTTTTCCAGGAAGATCGATACTTGTTTCACTGCCATTACTCGTATTTCCTCCTATCTTCAACTCTCACGGCCTTGCCTTCGCTTCTGGGGAGGGTTCCGGCGTTCAGGAAACGTACCTTGCAGCCGATCTGCAGGCTGTCTCTGAGCTCGTGCTCCACCCTCTTCTTCATGGACTCGACGAATTCGATATCATCGATGGCCAGACCATCTGCGAACTCTACCATCAATTCAATGGTATCACTGTTTCCTTTTCTGTCAACCAGGATTTTGTAATTCAGGGTCAGCTCATCAAACTTGGCGATGACGGTCTCCACCTGGGACGGGAAGACGTTGACGCCCTTGACGATCAGCATGTCGTCGGTTCTGCCGAAGACGCGGCTCATACGGACGGTGGTTCTGCCGCAGGCGCACTTGCCCTCCATCAGATAGCAGATATCCCGGGTCCGGTAGCGGATCATGGGCATGCCCTGCTTGCGCAGTGTGGTGAAGACCAGCTCGCCGGTCTCGCCCATGGGCAGCTGCTTCAGAGTGTTGGGATCGACGATCTCCGGATAGAAGAGGTCTTCCTGAACATGCATGCCATTGTTCTCGATACAGCTGGTGGATACACCGGGTCCGGTGATCTCCGTCAGTCCGTAGATGTCGTGGGCCCGGATGCCCAGTCCCTTCTCGATCTTGTTTCTCATGCTCTGGGTCCAGGGCTCCGCGCCAAAGAGTCCGGCTCTCAGCTGCAGGTCTTCCGGCTTGATGCCCGCCTTCTCCACCGCCTCCGCGATGGTCAGGGCGTAGGACGGAGTGCAGCAGAGGGCATCGCTCTTCATGTCCTGCAGGAACATGATCTGCCGGGCAGTGTTGCCGGTGCTCATGGGCAGTACGGTAGCGCCGATGGCTTCCGCGCCGGCATGTGCTCCCAGTCCGCCGGTAAAGAGGCCGTAGCCGTAGGAGATGTGGGCCACATCATTCTTCCCGATGCCGCACATGGTCAGACCTCTGGCCACGCTTTCGGCCCAGTCATCCATATCCCGCTGGGTGTAGCCGACGATCTTGGGCTTGCCTGTGGTACCGGAGGAGGACTGGATCCGGACGATGTCTTCCATCTTGGCCGCGAACAGTCCCGTGGGATAATTCACCGCCAGATCTTCCTTGGTGATAAAGGGCAGGAGTTCGATGTCCTCCAGGGTCCGGATGTCTTCCGGTCTGACCCCGGCCTTGTCCATCTTCGCCGCGTAGTAAGGTACGTGTTCGTACTCATACTTCACCACTTCCTGCAGTCGCTCCAGCTGCACCTTCCGCATGGTCTCGCGGTCGGCGCATTCCATTTCTTTGTTCCAGATCATTATTTCTATTCTTCCTTTCGTTCGTGGAACAGTAACTTTCACAAATCCGCGTGGGACGGACCCGGCCAGGTTTTGCACCCGACCTGTCTCATCCGATTACCGGGGCAGTCAGCCTCAGGATCCGGCGCGAAGCCGTTTTCCTTACGCCAGCTGTCCCTGCGTAAATGCGAACTTGTTCATCTCCACGAACTTCGGCTTTACATTGGCCTCGATGACCCGGATCCAGGCATCGTTGGTGAAGGGAAGATCTTTTGACGCGGCGCCCAGCAGCACCACGTTGACCGCCTTGCTGCTGCCGGCGCTCTCCGCAACGCTGAGTGCATCAAATTCCTTGAGTTTTCCGGTACGGTCTGCCAGGATCTCATCCAGATTCTCCGGATACTCCGCCGCGCCCAGGATCACGGGCATGGGCAGGATCTGCTGGGTATTCACATAGAGCGCTCCGCCCTTCTTCAGGTAGGGCAGCCACCGGTAGGCTTCCAGCTTCTCAAAAGCCAGGATGATATCCGCTTCGCCTTCTTCTATCAATGGTGAACCGACTTTGTCATCGCTGATCTTCACATGTGTAACTACGCTGCCGCCGCGCTGTGACATGCCGTGGACTTCACTTAATTTAACGTCGTAGCCGCTGTCCAGGGCCAGATTGCCCAGCAGTACGCTGGCAAGAAGGGTTCCCTGTCCGCCCACGCCTACGATCAGAATATTTGTATTCATCTATTGTTCCTCCTTCGCAGTACATTCGATGGCATCAAAGGGGCAGACTCTGGCGCAGAGCCCGCAGCCCACGCAGCGATCCGCCACGACGAAGGGACGTCCGTCCTTGATCTCGATGGCAGGACAGCCGATCTTCATGCACTGACGACAGTTTTTGCACTTATCTGTAACCTCATAGGGGATTCCCGGCTGCTTCACGATCAGGGCGCAGGGCCGCTTGGTGATGATCACCGAAAGCTCGTCCCGGGCGGTCTCTTCCTTGACGATCCGCTCCAGATCCTTGACCTCGAAGGGGTCGATCTCCACAACATGCTTCACGCCCACAGCCTGGCACAGGGCCTTCAGGTCCACTGCCGGCGCAGGCTCGCCCTTGGCATTTTTGCCGCTGGCGGGGTTCTGCTGGTGTCCTGTCATGCCGGTGATCCGGTTGTCCAGGATGATGACTGTACCCTTGGATTCATTGTATGCCATGTTCAGAAGACCCGTGATGCCCGAATGCAGGAAGGTGGAGTCACCCAGCACTGCCACGGTATTGGACTTGTCTCCGGTGGCCTTCTCAAAACCGTGGGCCATCCCGATGGAAGCGCCCATGCAGAGGGTGGTGTCCATGGCGGATGTGGGCGGCAGCGCCGCCAGAGTATAGCAACCGATATCGCCGAATACGGTGGTCTTCAGCTTGCTCAGCACGTGGAAGAGCGCTCTGTGGGGACAGCCCGCGCAGAGAAGGGGCGGACGGCCCGGCGCATCCGATGTGTCCACCGGTTCCTCTCCCCCGTCCTTGCCGAAGGCTTCCCGGATCATGCGGGCGCTGTATTCGCCCTGGATGGTGAACATGTCCTTGCCTCCGGCCACAGGGATTCCCTGGGCCCGGATCTGTTCCTCGAGGAAAGGCTGGCCTTCCTCGATCACGTAGAGCTTCTCCACCTGATCCGCGAATTTCCGGATCAGATCCATGGGCAGCGGATAGACCAGACCCAGCTTCAGGAAGCTTGCCTCGGGCATGGCATCCCTGGCATACTGGTAGCAGATGCCGCTGGTGATGATGCCGATGGAAGGATCGTTCATCTGAATGCTGTTGATATCCCATCCGCAGCCGTCAGCAGCGATCTGCGCCAGTCTCTGCTCCTGGGCCACGTGAAGTTTTCTCGCCATGGCAGGCATGGCCACGTATTTCATGAACTTCTTCTCATAGGGGATCAGTTCATGCTCCACCCGTTCCCCCAGTTCCACGATTCCCCGGGAATGAGAAACTCTGGTGCCGGACCGA
Organism: uncultured Bacillota bacterium; assembly: GCA_946541435.1. Taxonomy (GTDB): domain Bacteria; phylum Bacillota; class Clostridia; order Peptostreptococcales; family Anaerovoracaceae; genus Lentihominibacter. The sequence goes on along the minus strand of CAMNJK010000008.1, from coordinate 4,945 downwards.
AGCAGGACCACAGTGTCATATTTCTCGCTGATGTCATAAGCTAATTTTATGTAGTCTTTACATTCCTGCGCGTCTGAAGGCTCCAGCACGGGAACGCCGGCGGAACGCCCGTGAAAACGGGAATCCTGCTCATTCTGACTGGAATGGCAGCCGTTGTCATCCGCGCTGAGAACGACGAACCCGCCGTTCACTCCGGTGCAGGCCGCCGTATAGAAGGGGTCTGCAGCAACATTCAGTCCTACATGTTTCATGGTGGAGAGGGCTCTGGCGCCTCCTACGGATGCGCCCATGGCTGTCTCTACGCCCACCTTCTCATTGGGCGCCCACTCCACATAGATCTCATCGTACTTTGCCGCAGCCTCTGTGACCTCCGTACTCGGTGTCCCCGGATAAGAGGAGACCACTGTTACGCCTGCTTCCCAGGCGCCCCGGGCGAAGGCTTCATTGCCCAGCATGATTCTTTTGTCCATAATGTCCTTTTGCCTTTCCTGTTGTTATTTTTTATATTTGGCGCTTCACAATGCGCTTCATATTCTTATTCGCACTTCTTCAGCAGCTTCTCCCACTGCTGGTCCACATAATCCTGGGTCTCCCGGATCATCCATTCATTGCCCCGCTGGAACATGTGGCGGAATCTGCCCTGCCTGGACAGGAATTCCTCCACCGGCAGTTTCCGGCGCGGTTCATAGGTGAGTCTCCAGACTCCGTTCTCGATCTCATAAAGAGGCCAGACGCAGGTATCCACCGCCAGGCGGCAGATCTCGGGCAGGTCCGCAGCCTCGTAACGCCAGCCTCTGGGGCAGGGCGCCAGCACGTTCAGGAAGCAGGGTCCTTCTGTATAGATGGCCTTGTGCGCCTTGTTGTGCAGGTCACGGAAGTCACCCAGGAAGGTGGTCTGCGCTACATAAGGTATATTATGTGCAGCCATGATCTCCGTCAGGTTCTTCTTGTTCTGGACCTTTCCGGGGATCTCAGTTCCCGCCGGTGAGGTGGTGGCATCTGCGAATCTCGGTGTGGACGAGGCCCGCTGGATCCCTGTGTTCATATATGCCTCGTTGTCATAGCATACGTAGACCATGTCGTGGCCCCGTTCCATGGCGCCGGACAGGGACTGGAGGCCGATATCGTAGGTTCCCCCGTCTCCGCCGAAGGTGATGAACTTGTAGGTCTCCTTCACCTTGCCCTTTTTCTTCAGTACATTGTATGCTGCTTCAACGCCGGAAAGCGTGGCGCCGGCATTCTCGAAGGCGGTATGGATATAGCTGTCATAATAAGCGGTATTGGGATAATTGAAGGTGGATACCTCCAGACATCCGGTGGCATTGCCGATCACCGCCTTATCTCCTTCTTCCAGGGCCCTGAGCACACCGCGCACTGCGATCCCCGCGCCGCATCCGGCGCAGAGCCTGTGGCCGCCGGCCAGTCTTTCCGGCTTGTTCAGTTCACGTTTCAGATTATAAGCCATAGTTTATTCCTCTATTTTTCCGCGCCGCCGTCACGCACGCCGATGTAACGATAGACTTCTCCGACTTCTCCGCCGCTGCAGATTTCCTCCAGATCCCGGAAGACATGGAAGAAATGATCCACAGTAACGTCTCTGCCGCCCAGTCCGTAGATATAATTGACCAGCGCAGGTCTCTGCTCCAGATCGTACAGGGCGCTGCGGGTCTCCGCGAACATGGGACCGCCGCATCCGGAGAAGCTCTCCGCCTTGTCCATGATGGCTGCCGCCTTCACTTTTCCCAGCGCCTCAGCCAGTTCTTTGGCAGGGAACGGGCGGAAGACCCTGACCTTGACCAGGCCAGCCTTTACACCCTCTTCCCGCAGCTGATCCACTGCGGCTTTGCCGGTGCCGGCGCTGGAACCGATGGCCACCACGGCCATTTCCGCGTCCTCCATACGGTATTCCTCGATGAATCCGTAGGACCTGCCGGACAGTTCCTCAAACCGTCTGGCCACATCCAGGATGGCGGTTCCCGCTTCCTTCATGGCCTGGGCCTGGGCCCGCTTGACCTCCATGTAATAAGGCGCCGTTCCGTAAGGTCCCACCGCCAGCGGATTTTCCGCATTCAGCAGGTATTCCTCCGGTTCATATTCACCCACGAAATCCCGGACCTTCTCATCTTCCAGAAGCTCGATGTTGGCCACGCCGTGGCTGGTGATGAATCCATCCTGGCAGATCATGACCGGCAGCCTGGTGGCTTCCGTGATCAGGATCCCCTGAATGAAATTGTCGTATACTTCCTGATTGTTCTCGGCATAGATCTGCAGCCAGCCGGAATCCCTTGCTCCCATGGAGTCCGAATGGTCATTGCCGATGCTGATGGGCCCGGTCAGAGCGCGGTTGGATACTGCCATGGTGATGGGCAGCCTGGAAGATGCCGCCACATACAGCAGCTCCCACATATAGGCCAGTCCCGCCGAAGATGTGGCGGTCACTGCCCGGGCGCCCGCTGCCGAAGCGCCGATGCATACCGACATGGCGCTGTGCTCTGATTCCACGGGAACGAACTGGGTGTCCACCAGACCGTTGGCCATGAACTGGGAAAAATACTCCGGGATCTCCGTCGACGGCGTGATGGGAAACGCGCCGCATACATCCGGATTGATCTGTCTCATTGCTGTGGCAACCGCTTCGTTGCCTGACATTCGTTCTCTGATGGCCATTACTTCTCCTCCCTGACGTAATCGATCGCGTCGAACGGACAGACTGTGACACAGATGCCGCAGCCTTTGCAGTGATAGAAATCAAAATCCGTCCGCCTTCCTTCGCTGACCGGAATGGAACTGTCCGGACAGAAGGGAACGCAGAGAAGACATTGTTTGCATTTATCTTCCTTGAATACTGGCGTCATGACGCGCCACTCCCCGGTCTGTACGTACCGGGATGTAGCCGGTTCATAGATCTCCGCCCCCAGGGTGATATCCTGCCAGCTGATGGTCTCGTTGATATCTGCCGCTTTCATTTTTTTCATTCTACTGTTACCTCATCCAGCGTCTGCTGCAGCGCTTTCATGTTGCCCTCGATCACTTCCGGCTTGGTGCGGAACTTGTGGCCGAAGGATTTACGCATATCATTCGTAAACCTTGTGATGTCCAGAACGCCGCTTGCCTTGACCACTGCCGCCAGCATGGGCGTATTGGGGAAATTCCTGCCCAGGGTCTCGGTGGAGATGCGCTCCGCGTCCACGACGCAGAGTTTCCCGTCATATCCGCCCAGCATCTCACGGATCTCCGCCGCGGATTTCTTGCTGTTGATGATCAGGATGCCGCCCTCCTTCAGTCCTTTCAGGACGTCCACCGTATGGAGCAGTGTCTCATCCACCACCACCACATGATCCGGGGTATATATATTGGAATGGACCGTCAGTTCATGATCCGAGATCCGATTGTAGGCAGTAATGGGCGCCCCCATCCGCTCCGGGCCGTACTCCGGGAACCCCTGTACGTACTTGCCCGAGAAAAAAGCTGCCTCAGCCAGCAGCAGGCAGGCTGTCTTCGCGCCCTGTCCGCCCCGGCCGTGCCATCTGATCTCAACGGTCTTATCACTCATGTTGATCATTTCAGGATCCTTTCTGCATGCGAAAAAACTACCAGTATAGCTTACCGCAGACCCGATGAGATGTCAATCTATACTTGTGTTTATTTCACAATTATTCGTGTATTTTTTTGTGTACAATCACTATGCCGGGTAGATAGTGACGACCTCATCGGAGGCTACCGCTGCCCGGATCAGGCCCTCGCAGTCCAGCTTCGCTTCAGAAGCCAGGATCTTCTCCAGTTTGGGCTTTGTCACCGGATGTTTGGGAAGGAACACGGTACAGCAGTCCTCATAGGGTTCGATGGACTTCTCATAGGTCCCGATCTCTTTTGCAAGATCCATAATATCCACCTTGTCCATGCCGATCAGCGGACGCATGACGGGCATGCTCACGCTGGCATCGGTAACCACCAGGGCTTCCGCGGTCTGGCTTGCCACCTGCCCCAGATTTTCCCCGGTGATCAGCATGCCGCAGTCATTGGCTTTGGCCAGTTCCTGGGCGATCTTCATCATGAAGCGCCGGACCAGGATCGTGGTCTCCTCCGCCGGACAGTTCTGTACGATCTGTTCCTGGATGGGCAGGAGATTGATGACATGCATGCGAAAACGGCCGCAGTAGGTGGCGACCAGAGATGCCAGTTCCTCCACCTTGGCCCGGGCCCGTTCGCTGGTATAGGGATAGGAATGGAAATGCACCGCTTCGATCAGCATCCCCCGCTTGGCCATCATCCAGGTGGCCACCGGAGAATCGATCCCGCCGGACAGAAGGGTCATGCCCTTGCCGTTGGTTCCCAGGGGCAGACCCCCGAAGCCCGGGATCTTATCCTGATAGATGTAGGTCTTATCGTGCCGGACATCCACGAAGAGCCTGCAGTCGGGATGATGAACATCCACCCGCAGCACCTTGCAGCCCTTCAGCACCGCAGCGCCGATCCGGCGGCTGATGTCCGGGGACTTGACGGGGAAATTCTTGTCCGCCCGCTTGGCTTCTACTTTGAAGGTCTTCACGCCCCGTTCCTCAATGGCTTCCAGCATGTACTGCACCGCAGCCGCGCCGATGTCCTCCATGGTGCTCTCGCATTCCGCCGCGGGGCTGATGGAGGCCACGCCGAAAACTTTTGAGATCTCCCGGATGATTGCCTGCTTGTCCAGGCTTTTGTCCGCCCTGACGAAGATCAGTCCTTCGTGGCGATAGACGGAAACGCCGTCGAATTTCTTCAGCAGCTTGCGGATCCGTTCCGCCAGCATCCGCTCGAAATACGGCTTGTTCATTCCTTTCAGCGCGACTTCGCCGCACCTGACGATAAAAATATGTTCTTCGTTCATGTGTTGTATTCTCCCGTGGATTATCAATGATTACCGAAATGATCCCAGCCGCCGGAACCGTTTCACCGCTTCCGCCGT